>CAIWVR010000556.1 GCA_903916165.1 uncultured Hyphomicrobiales bacterium
TGACCTGACACCTATTCGGCGGCGACCGGCAGTGTGTCGTCGCCCATGTCAGCGGCGGTGCGCATAAGCGATTCGACGACGTCGCGCAGGTCCATCGAGACCTGCGCGAAAGCCGACTTTTTCGCCAGCGTCTCCTCGTCCATGTAGAGGGCGCGGTTGATCTCGATCTGCAAGGCATGAAAGCCCGCCCCCGGGCTGCCGTAATGCTCCGTGATGAAGCCGCCGGCATAGGGCTTGTTGCGCTGGACCTGATAACCAAGCATCCGCAAATGCTGCTCCGCGACATCGACAAAGGCGGAATGGCAGCTTGTGCCATAGCGGTCGCCGAGGATGATATCGGCCCCCATCCGCTCCAACTTGGCGCTGGTGCCGGTGCAGGATGGCATCGAATGGCAATCGATCAGCACGGCCATGCCGAACCGCTCCGACGCGCGCCGCATCAGGCCGCGCAGGGCCTGATGGAAGGGCTTGTAGAGCCCCTCGATGCGGCGCAGCGCCTCTTCGACGGGCAGGCGTCTGGCGTAAATGTCCTGCGCCTCGCCAACCACCCGCGCAATCGTGCCCAGTCCGCCTGCCGCGCGCAGCGAGCGCGTGTTGGCAAAGGCGGGCAGCTTTCCATCGAACATGCGCGGGTCGAGTTCATAGGGCTCGCGATTGGCGTCGAGATAGGCGCGCGGGAAATGCGCGCGCAGCATCGGCACGCCCGCGCGCGCGGCCGGGGCAAACAGATCGTCGACAAAGGCGTCCTCCGACCGTCGCAGGGCCAGCGCGTCGAGACGCGCGAGCCTGAGAAAGCGGGCCGGATAGACCCGACCGGAATGGGGAGACGACAGAATGACCGGCGTTTCCAGCCGTTCGGGCTCCATAATCTCGAACGGGCTCGCAAGTTCAGGCTCGACCGGCTCCCCCATCGTCGCCCGATCACCCAATCTGAAGCGTTTCATCCCTGTCTCCATGGCCCGGGTCTGCGCCTGGGCTGGCTCAGCCCTTGAATGTGCCAAGGCCCGGGCCGTCTGTCCATGCGTGACCTCGCCAAGCGATGCGATGGCACATGCGAGACCTTTCCGGGCCTTGCGGGACAATCACCGTTATGACGGCAGGCTTTTTCACGCCTTCTTTACCGTCGCCTGCGCTAATGGGGAACCAGTGTTTTGCGTAGAGGCCATCCATGAACCTGCCCGCCCTGACGACCAAGATCCTCCTTGCCGAGGACGACAACGACATGCGCCGCTTTCTCGTCAAGGCGTTGCAGAATGCCGGTTATGACGTCGCCTCCTTCGACAACGGGCTGTCTGCCTACAATCGCCTGCGCGAGGAGCCGTTTGAGCTTCTGCTCACCGATATTGTCATGCCGGAGATGGACGGCATCGAACTCGCGCGCCGCGCGACGGAACTCGATCCCGACATCAAGGTGATGTTCATCACCGGCTTTGCCGCTGTTGCGCTGAACCCCGACAACAATGCGCCGCGCGAAGCCAAGATCCTGTCGAAGCCGTTTCACCTCAAGGATCTCGTGAACGAAGTGCAGCGCCTTCTGGCCGCGTGAAGAAAGCCCGACAAAGGCGCTTGCGCACCGCGCATCGACACTCTATACCCCGCCAATCGCTTGGCGACCGGACGCGCTCCGGCTGCCATTCGGGCTCGTAGCTCAGCGGGAGAGCACTACGTTGACATCGTAGGGGTCACAGGTTCGATCCCTGTCGGGCCCACCATTTCGGAAGCCTCAATCATCGCAAGGTGGTTGAGGTTTTTTCGTTTCTGATGGCAATCCTGCACGGGCGTGCGCTCAAAGCTCCCAACTTGCGCTGCCGCCAAAAGCTGTGGATTGCGAAACTCCCCACGCAGCAGCCAGCTGGCCCAGCAGGTCTCCAGCAATCAACGGGCTAGGCTGGTCAAGCGTGGCTCTCAAGTGCGCATTCCCGCGCCCATATCAGGTTGCCCAAGCGCAATCGTTTCGCAAGAAGATTGGGGGGCTGGCAGCAGGGGCTGCGCCCCGCAACCCAGCGAGGACGGTGTGGGGCGACCAGCAAAGGCAACGACCGTGGTGCTCGTGCCAGGCGTGAACCTCAAATGCGATCCACGCACGAGGATCTGGTATTTCAACAGCAGTCTCAACCGCCAGACCATCCGCAAGAGCACGGGCGAGAAGGACGAGACGGCCGCCCGCATCAAGGGCATGGAATGGTACTTCCTGCTGAAGGAGGGGCAGGGCAGGGCTGGCATCCTCAATTGCATCAGCTTTGACATGCTGGCGGAGAGCTATCTCAAGACCGTGATCGGCGATGCCAAATGGCGCTACCACAGCGAGACCATCGACCGCCACCTGCTGCCCTATTTCGAGACGCACGGCGACATCAAGCAGATCA
>CAIWVR010000557.1 GCA_903916165.1 uncultured Hyphomicrobiales bacterium
ATAGACCGGATGGTTCTTGAAGTAATCGGGCAGGCCGTGGCCGGCGTCGAGCCGTTCGCGCAGCTTTGCATGGGCCAGATCGCGCGCCACAATAATCGTGCCGGTGAGCGACAGGCGCGTCTTGATCGGATGCTGTGACAGCGTCGCCAGAATGGCGCTCATGGGTTGATTGAGATCGATCTTCACCACATCGCCGCCGAGCTTGGAGGCATCGACGTCGGGCAAATATTTTGCCGGATTGCGCTCGAGCTCTTCAAGATAGACGCCATCGCGCGTGATCTTGCCGACAGCTTGACGATCCGCCGAACAGGAGACGCCCAGTCCGATCGGCAGCGACGCGCCGTGGCGCGGCAGGCGGATGACCCGGACGTCATGGCAGAAATATTTGCCGCCAAATTGCGCGCCGACGCCGAGTTGCTGCGTGAGCTTGTGGATTTCCTCTTCCATCGCGAGGTCGCGGAATGCCTGTCCATCCTCGCTGCCTTCGGTGGGAAGAGTGTCGAGGTAATGCGCAGAGGCCAGTTTCACCGTCTTCAGGGTCATTTCTGCAGACATGCCGCCGATCACGATGGCCAGGTGATAGGGGGGGCACGCGGACGTGCCCAAAGTCAGGATTTTTTCCTTCAGGAAGGCAATCATGCGGTCATGCGTCAGCAGCGAGGGTGTCGCCTGGAAAAGATAGGTCTTGTTGGCCGAGCCACCGCCCTTGGCCATGAACAGGAATTTGTAGGCGTCCAGGCCCTCCGCATAGATCTCGATCTGGGCGGGCAGATTGTTCTGCGTGTTCTTTTCTTCGAACATCGACAGGGGCGCGAGCTGCGAATAGCGCAGGTTGCGCTTTTCATAGGCATCCATGATGCCCTCCGCAATAGCACTCTCGTCCTCCCCGTCGGTCCAGACGAAGCGCCCCTTCTTGCCCATGACGATCGCAGTGCCCGTGTCCTGGCACATCGGCAGCACGCCGCCTGCCGCGATATTGGCATTCTTGAGCAGGTCATAGGCGACAAACTTGTCATTCGACGTCGCTTCCGGGTCGTCGAGGATCTTGGCGAGCTGCGCGAGATGTCCCGGCCGCAGCAGGTGGTTGATGTCCATCATGGCCTGCTCGGCCAGAAGGCGGATCGCCTCGCGGCTGACATTCAGCATCTCGCTATCGCCGATCGTCTCGACGCTCACGCCCTCGCTCGTCAATTTGCGGTAGGGTGTCGTATCCTTGCCAAAACGGAAGAGCGGGCGGTGCTGATAGGTCATCGTTTGGATCCCGGTGGAGGTGATGACGCTTTCTAGGCCGTTGCCGCAAGCTTTCCAAGACCGGGTGACCCTCGGCAAAAGTCTGCAACCCTGCAGCGACGATGCATTCACGACAGACCAGCCGCCTATCGGAACCGGCATGGTGGAGGCTCCTGGTGGAATTCCCCTATCCCATACTCGTCTGCGACATTGGCGGCACAAACGTGCGCATAGCTGAGGTTGCTGAGCCCGGTGGCCCCCTGGGCCCGGTCTCGACCTTCAAGACGGCCAACTTTCCAGGCTTCGCCGATTGCGTCGAACAGGCACTGGCGCAATCGGGGGCACCGCCTCCACGGTCGATCCTGGCGTGCGGAGCAGGGCTTGTGGAGCAGCGACGGCTTCATATGACCAATGCCGCCTGGACGATCGACGGCCCGCAGATCGCTTCTCGGCTCAACCTCTCGCAAGGCATTCTGTTCAACGATTTCGAAGCTCAGGCGCTGGCCCTGCCAACGCACCAGCCCGACTGGCTTCACCAGATCGGACCCAACCTGCCGCGCCAACCCGGACCACAGATCGTGCTGGGGCCCGGCACCGGCCTTGGCGTTGCGGCGCTGCGGCGCGACGGCGGTCGCTTTCTGCCCTTGGCCAGCGAAGCGGCGCATATCGAGTTTGCGTCGGCGACGGACGAGGACGCCGCCGTCTGGCCGCACCTCGAACATTTCCATGGGCGGATCACGGCGGAGGCCCTGATTTCCGGGCCGGGACTGGCGCGCCTGCATGTCGCACGGGCCGCTGCCTCGAGACGGGATGCAAGGGCACGAACATCTGCTGACATCATCAGCGCCGCCGTGCTCGACCCGACGGGTCAGGAGGCCGACAGCGTGCGTCACTTCTGGCGCCTGACGGGCCGTTTTGCAGGCGACATGGCGCTGGTGTTTCTCGCCCGACATGGCGTCGCCCTCGCCGGTGGCATCCTGCCGCGCATCGTCGGCCTTCTGGACGCGACAGACTTTCGTCGGGCGTTTGAAGCCAAGGCACCCATGGACCACGTGCTGCGGAACATCCCGACCTGGGTGGTGACCGCGCCCGATGTCGTTCTGGCCGGGCTGGCGGCCATCGCGGCGCAGCCCTTGGCCTATCAGATTGACTACCGCCGGCGGGCCTGGAGATCAGCGGGTGCCGGTCAGGCCGCGTGCTGGGATGAGGGAGTTTGGTTGAGCATCGTATAAAGCGCAGACGCGTCCCGCGTGGCACGAAGTTTTGCCGTTGTTGCAGGATCGCGCAAGATGCGCGCGGTCCGCGCCAGGGCCTTCAGATGATCCGCCCCTGCCGTCTCGGGCGCAATCAGCAGAAAAATCAGATCGACGGGCGCGCCATCGAGGGCTTCATAATTGATCGCCCGTTCGAGACGGGCGAAGACCCCGAAAATGCGCCCAGCCTTGCCCAGCTTGCCGTGAGGGATTGCAATCCCATTGCCCACGCCTGTCGACCCCAGACGTTCCCGCTGGAGGAGCGCGTCGAAGATTTCGCGCGCCGGAATGCCCGAGACCAGGGCAGCCCTGTCGCTCAATTCCTGCAGCGCCTGCTTCTTGGAATTGACTTTCAGCGACGGCAGGATGGCGTCGGTGTTGAGCAAGTCCTTCAGCGACATTGGCGATCCGCAGTCTGGTGAATATTCTGACAGGGGAGCAATTTCCGTGCCGAAGCTTGGCGCGGCATCGACGCATCAAGCCCCGTGTCCGCCAGATGCCCTATCTCCGGCCCCCGGGTCAATCCACCCGATGTTGCCGTCAGGACGCCTGTACACGATATTGACGCGACCATTACCGGGGTGTCTGAACACCTGCACGGGCGCACCCGTGAAATCCAGTTCCATGACCGCCTCGGAGACCGGCATCGTCTTCATGGCACTGGTCCGTTCCGCCACGATGACAGCGTGGAAATCACTCCCGCTTTCGTCATCGTCGGGCCCCTGGATTTCATAATCGGCCATCAGGTCACCGGGGCCCTGAGCCGTGGCACCTGGTGCAATACCAATATGATGCTCCTTGAGCCTGCGCTTGTAACGGCTCAGGCGTCGTTCAAGGCGATCGGCAGCCTGATCGAAGCTCGCATAGGGCTCCTGCGCCCGGCCCTCCGCATGCATTGACACGCCGGATGCAAGGTGGAGCGTGCAGTCGGTGCGATATCCCGAGCCCTCATGATCGAGGACGACGTGTCCCGTCACGCTGCCATCGAAATAGCGCGACACGGCGCTCTCGATCCGGATGCGCACATGCAGGCGCAAAGCTTCGCCAATGCTGAAATTCTTGCCGGAGATCCTGACGACCAT
>CAIWVR010000558.1 GCA_903916165.1 uncultured Hyphomicrobiales bacterium
AGCGAAGCAATCCAGGCACGCGTTTACGATCGTTTGCGCAACGTTGATACCGCAGGCATTTCATCCGTGGCCCCTGGATTGCTTCGCTGCGCTCGCAATGACGGCGGGAGGTTATGCAAAGGTCTCCGAAGGGAAAAGGTTTACGCCCCTACCCCCGCACCATCCCCACCAAATACTTGGCGACTTCGACGAAACTGCCCGGCGTCTGGGCCTTTTCGATTTTCATCGCGACGGCGACGTAACGATCCGGCCGCAGCAGCACGAGCATGTTCTTTGCGCGCGACGTCAGCGCACCGAGCACGCCGTCGATATCACGGCCCTCGACCACACCCTCGTGCACAGCGACATCCAGAGCGATCTTCTGCGGCGTGATGGCAATGCGCGGCATGTCGCCCAGCCCAATGGCCGCGACATCGGTCGCCGCCGCCATCTGCTGCGCATCCTCGCCGATGGCGATCAGCGCAAAGCCCGGCCCTGCCGCCGCATCGAGGCGCAGTTTCGAGCGATCGCGCAATTCGAGCCAGGGCTGCGGCAGCATGCGGCCCGCCAGCGCGAGACCGCCGTCATCGGCCAAAAAGCCATCGTGATAAAACGGCTTGGGCTTGTATTTCATCTGCGCGAAATAGGCCTGCACCGGCGGCACGAGACTGGCCAACCGGAAAGCGTTCTGCACCAGCGCCGCCTGCCGCGTTGACGTCGGCATCATGATCTTGCCCATCATCATGGCGAGTTCGATCAGCGCCCAGGCGTGCGGCGAGCGTTCCGTCTCGTAGCTGTCGAGCAGGCCACGGCCGACCTGTCCCTTAACGACGGCCGCGAGCTTCCAGCCGAGATTATGCGCGTCGCGAAGGCCGCTGTTCATCCCCTGCCCTGCAAATGGCGGCGACAAATGGGCGGCATCGCCCGCGAGGAACACGCGTTTCGAATTCCAGCGATCCGCCTTGCGCGCATGGAACGTGTAGACTTGGCGCCGCACGACGGGGGAATCCGCATCGGGACCGGCCTTCGCCAGAAGCGCGCGCACGAAATCGGGCGAGGCCGCCTTGTCCTCGTCCTCGCCCTCGAACAGCATGAATTCATAGCGGCGAATGCCGCCCGGGCCGGGCAGCGTGATGAAGGGCCGCGCCGGATCGCACATGACGCGCGTCTGGCGGAAGCGCTCCTTGGTGCTCGCGAGATCGACGATCACCCATTTCTGGGCATAGGTGGACCCAACGAGATTGGCGCCGATGACCTTGCGCATCAGGCTGCGCGCGCCATCCGCGCCGACGACATAGGCGGCGCGGACGGACATGTCCTCGCCCGCATGGCGCAATTTCAGCGTGACGCCGGTCTCGTCTTCATAGACGGCTTCGCATTCATGCTCGAAAAGCTGCACGACGCTGTCATGACGCGACAGGCCAGTGCGCAAGGTCGCTTCGAGTTTGGGCTGCGTGAAAGCGTTGCGGCGTGGATAGCCATATTCGCGCGTGGTCGGCTCGACCTTGGCGAAGCAGACGCCGTGGGGCGTGAAATAATTCGAGCCGTAATCGAGCATGACATCGGCGATGACCGCATCGGCGAGGCCAATCGCCTGCATGGTGCGCAAGGCCTCGTCGTCGATCGACACGGCGCGCGGCTGCGTCACCGTGGTGGCATTGCGCTCGATGAGCAGAACACGCACGCCCGCCTGCCCGAGCAGATGCGCGATCGTCATGCCCGTCGGGCCGGCACCGACGATGGCGACGTCGCAGATGTGGGGTGTGGTCGCGGTCATATCGGTTTCCTCGTCATGTCTTTCTCACATTCGTCATTGCGAGGAGCGCAGCGACGCGGCAATCCATCTTTGGGCGCAAGCGTTCGTGCGCTTAAAGATGGATTGCTTCG
>CAIWVR010000559.1 GCA_903916165.1 uncultured Hyphomicrobiales bacterium
TTAAACGCTGATCGTCTTGATAGATGCCGCAAGAGTGGCTCGATGATCGTGTCCACTTATTAGAAGCGGACACTAACGTGATGTCTTTGAGGAATTTTGGTGATGAGGCGCCTGCTCGCCGCAAACGGAGATCTTGGAGCGTCGAGAAAAAGCGGCGGATCGTCGACGAAAGCCTGGAGGACGGTGCGTCGATCGCTGAGGTTGCGAGGCGCCATGGCCTCAACGCCAATCAGTTGTTCACCTGGCGTCGGCAGTTCGGTTTCGAGCCGCGCGACAGCGATCCCAATGGCCCCGCGCCGATTTTGCCGGTGATGATCGTCGCCGATACGACAGCGTCCGGTCATGGGAGGCATGGCCAGATGGAGATCGTCTTGACCGGGGGTGATCGGATCATCGTGTGGGGGGACGTCGAGACTGGGTTAGAGAGGGGCGTTTGCGGCGAAAAAACTTGGGGCTGCGTGCATTTTAGGGCGCCTCAAATCAAGCAGAATATGATTCACTGCTTGTCATGGATGCTTCTTGCACAGCTCTTTTTGATGAAGTCGCCGCGCTGAAAGCGGAACTTGTGATCGCCCGCGCGAAAGCCTCTGAAGACATGGCGCTGATTGCGCAACAGAAGCTTCGGATCGCCAAACTGGAGCATCAGATTTACGGGCAACGCTCGGAGCGCTCTGTGCGCCTGATCGAGCAGCTGGCGCTCACCTTCGAAGAGCTCGAAGCCAGCGCGACGCAAGATGAACTGGCGGCCGAACAGGCGGTCGCTGGAGCGACGAACGTCACCGGCTTCACGCGCAAGCGGCCCGCGCGCACGACCTTCCCCGACCATCTGCCGCGCGAGCGCGTCGTGATTGACCCTCCGACCGCCTGCGACTGCTGCGGCAGCCCGCGTCTGCGCAAGCTCGGCGAGGACGTGACGCGCACGCTGGAATCGCAGCCCCGGCGATGGAAGGTGATCGAGACGGTGCGCGAGAAGTTCAGTTGCCGGGAGTGCGAGACGATCTCGCAAGCACCGGCCCCCTTCCACGTGATGGCGCGGGGCTGGGCGGGGGCGAGCCTGCTGGCGATGATCGTGTTCGAGAAGTTCGGCCAACACCAGCCCCTGAACCGTCAGGCCGAACGTTACGCCCTGGAGGGTGTGCCCATCGCCCTGTCGACCATGGCGGATGCGGTGGGCGCGGTCTGCACGGCGCTCGATCCGCTGCTGCGCCGGGTGGAAACGCATGTCCTGGCGGCGCAACGGCTGCATGGCGACGACACGACCGTGCCGGTTCTGGCCAAGGGCAAAACCGACACCGGGCGGTGTTGGGTCTATGTTCGCGATGACAAGCCCTTTGGTGGTGCCGGGCCGCCCGCGGCCATGTTCTATTATTCGCGTGACCGCAAGGGCGAACATCCGCAGGCGCATCTGGCCAGCTATGCCGGCATCCTGCAGGCCGATGCCTATGAGGGCTATGGCAAGCTCTATCTGGGGGACCGCAAGCCGGGGCCTATCAAGGAAGCGGCGTGCTGGGTGCATGCGCGGCGTCCCTTCTTCGCCATGGCCGATCTTGAGGAAAACACGCGTCGCAAGGCTTCGGGCAAAAAGGAAATCCCGATGTCGCCGATTGCAATCGAGGTCGTGCGCCGCATCGACGCGCTCTTCGAGATCGAGCGAACCATCAATGGCAAAAGCCCGGAGGAACGCCTGGCGGTGCGCCGCAAGCTGAGCGCGCCCTTGGTCGAGGATCTCCAAGCCTATATGAGCCTGCAACGCGCTCGGCTCGCCCGGGGGCACGACCTCGTCAAGGCCATCAATTACATGCTCAAGCGTTGGGCGGCGTTCACCCTGTTCCTTGAAGACGGGCGCGTCTGTCTCTCCAACAATGCCGCCGAACGCGGTCTGCGGGGCATCGCCTTGGGACGAAAATCATGGCTGTTTTGCGGCTCCGACCGCGGCGGTCAGCGCGCGGCCGCCATGTACAGTCTCATTGTCACGGCAAAGATGAATGGCGTCGATCCGCAAGCCTGGCTCGCCGATGTGCTCGCGCGAATCGCCGCCCACCCGGCACGTCGCCTCGACGAATTGCTGCCATGGAACTGGAAGCCGCAAGCCGCGACCATCTCCGCGAAAGCCGCCTGAACAGTACTGGCTACACGGCCAGCCTCACGGGTCAAAAAGCAAATGTCACGCCTGCGGCCTAGGGCGGAGGGGTACCTTATGTTCCACATTCACGAGATTGGACCAGTAGAACTTATGCTGGGCGTTCTTGCTGCTCTTGCCCAACAGGACCACATTGCCGCCCAGCCACGCCAAGGGGCTGTCTGCCTCGGTCTTGTCCGCCCGCTTGGGAGAGCTTTCAGCCTGGATCTCGATGTGGCGTCGCACATTGGGATCGCGCAGGAAATATTCGATGCGCTTGCGGGTCTGGAAGCTCAGCACCACCGGCTGGAGGGGCACGCCCAGGTTTGAGACTTGCTTGGGGCGTGCATAGATGATGAGCGAGGAATCTGCCGAGCGTGCCGAGATGACAAATTCAGGTCCGTCCTCTTTGGTGGGGCGATAGGCCAAGACACGCTGCACCTTGATCTTGTCACCGGCCTTGGTGCCGTCATAGCTTCTGCCGATCTCCTGCCCCTCTGTGACCAGCTTTCCCAGTTCCAGAACGCGGGCGACGAACTCGCTGTTCTGGGGATTGGGGATCTCGATGTCGGAGCCCACAGAACTCAGTGCCGATTGCAGGTCGGCATCCGTCATCTCGATTTCGCTGACGAGACTGACCTGACCGCCGGACTTGCGCCCGAGGAACATCACGAAGCCTTCCTTCTCGAACCGGGCTTCATGATCGATGGTGGCGATGGGATTGACATGTCCCAGAGCATGTTTGATGTCCGCGCGGATCGCCTCGCCCATGGTCTTGCGATCATCGCTGTCGTCTTCCTCACCGGACTTGATGCGGCGCTGCTCGAAGAGCACTTCCTCGAAACCACCATTCTGGCGAATGGCCGCGACGACCTCGTCTTTTTCTTTGGGTGGGCTCGCGGTGAACTGGCTCTTCACCCATTCCAGCACAAGGGCATATCTGGCCACCTGATCCGAGTGCTGAGCCTCATTGAATTGAAAGATGTATTTGACGATCTCGGTAAACAAACTGGCACCATCGCGGGCTTCGATCGGCATTTGACGGAGCCGAGCCCAGATCTTCTTATCCCACTGCGACTGCAACTGAAGTTCGGCCTGCATCTTGGCAATTTCTGCCTTGTGAGCAGCACGACGCGGTGTTTCGTTGACGGCGTCATCCGCTGGCAGCGTACCTGCTTTGAACTGGTTGGCGCGCTCCTGTCGCTTCTTCAGATCATCATTGTGAGCAGTGATCGTCTCATTCGCCAGATCGATCTCTTTCGCGATCCAGGCGCTGGCGTCCTTCGTGGCTTGATCTGACTGCGTCGACAACCACAGCATATAAGCATTGGCTGCTGCTTCTGCGGCCCCATCCTTGCTGCGCTGATGCGATATGCGAGCTTCGCTGATGATCTGTTTGAAGCTTGTGTCCGCGTTTGATGTTGCTGCGGCGGCGTTTCCCTTGATCATGTTGAACTCTCCTGTCACTCGACATCTCGAAGGATTTGATGAGCGAGGGATATCGTCAACTGATTTTTTAACTAATTCTTAATCTTGCAGCGCACCATCAATATTTAGTATGGAGCTATGCTGGTAGCACACAAGAGAAGTGACCATTTTCCAGAGGCTTTCGCTGAACGCAGCCTAAAAAAATCGATATTAGACGGAAGCAAAAGAACAGACCTGTCATAACGTCAGAAGCGACTGCTTTTGGCGCGGTAAGTTCGTTCCTGAAAAGTTCGTTATCCTGAGTTACTCAGGATAATTTCGCTCTGACGAGACTGCTTACGCCATCTATGCGGCCTCCCCGCGCACCAGCTGATTGCCGACCCAGATGGGCTTGATCGGGTGCGAGTGACCTGAGGTTAGGAGCTGGCGGTTAAGGACTGTTTGGCGAATTCACTTGAGAACATCCTGAGTTACTCAGGATGTTTGAAGTGGAAACGGCATGAGGCAGGCGCTCTCGTGACGGCCTGTCCAGAGGTACTGGCCCGAGGTCAACAAAAAGCCGACGGGCGATGACCAACTCACGTGATCTGGCGCGTGACCGATCGATTTCGGCTCGACAGGATTCCTTGCTCGTTCAGACACAAACACCGCAGGCTTTTCGGCGCCGAAAGAGCTTGAGAACTTCGGGGCGCGTGGCCTGCCTGCGCCTCCCTCTACCACCCAAAA
>CAIWVR010000560.1 GCA_903916165.1 uncultured Hyphomicrobiales bacterium
CGACTTTGCCGAGCGCATCGCCGAAACCGGCGACCGGATCGAAAACACCATCACCGTCTCGGGCGGCGAACTCGAAGAGCGCTTCAACACGACCGGCGAACGGATATCCACCCACATCTCCGAGCGCGCCAACACCGTCTACGACCTGTTTCACACGTCGGGTCACGAGCTTGCCGCGCAACTCCAGACACACCACGGCCAGCTCACCGATCACCTCGAACGCGAAGTCGTCGATCTCACCAGCCGCTTCGCTGCCTCGGCTGAAGACGCGATCTCCGCCATCAGCATTCATTCCGACCGCGTGTCCGAGCATCTGTCCGACCGCCTGCTCGCCTTCGAGAGCACAGTCGTGGCGCAGGGTGGCCGCGTGACCGACTCACTGGCCGAGCGCCTTGCACAATTCGAATACAGCGTCGTCGGCAACGGCGACCGTATCAGCGGCGAGATGACCGAGCGTCTGCTGACGTTCGAAACGACGATCATCAACCATTCGGAAGTGCTGGCAGCCCAGATCGCCGAACATGCCGACCGCTTCACCGGCGAAGTCGCCAGCCGCCTCATGGAAGCCGAAGCAGCGATCACCGTGCATGGTGGCGCGCTTGCCGAGCGCCTGGCCCAGCAGACCGACCGCTTCACCGACGACATTGCGTCGCGCTTCAACCGCGTCGAGGACGTGTTCACCAACCAGGGTGGCGCGCTTGCCGAGCGCATCGGCCAGCAGGCCGAGCATTTCACGCTCGACATCGTCGACCGCTTCAGCACGGTCGAAAATGTCTTCACCGTGCATGGCATGGCGCTCACCGAGCGGCTCGAATCGCATGCTGCCTCCACCGCCGGGCTGCTTGAACTGCGGACCCGCGAGTTTGAAGAGCGCGCGACCACCAAATCGCAGGCGATCGCCGCTTCGCTCGACAGTCTGATCAACAAGATCGACACCGGCCTCGACATGCGCGCCAAGGCGCTCAACGAGACACTGGCGCAGCGTGCGCTGGAAGTTTCCCAGGTGCTGGGTGAAGGCGGACGCCAGGTCACCCGCGCGCTGGACGAGAAAGCGGCGGAAATTGACGCTATCCTGCTCAACCGTTCGACGGCCCTCACCGAGACGCTGTCCTCCAAGTCCTATGAGATCAACCTGACGCTGGGCGAACGCGCCAGTGAAATTGCCGAGACCCTCGATGGTCGTATCGCTATCTTCGAGGAGCGCGTGGTCGGCCGCCTGAACACGGTCTCCGACGAAATCGAGCGCCGCGGCCGCTCGGTCGCCGAAACGCTGGGCGTCAAGGCGCCTGAAATTTCCAATAATATTGACACGCGCATGCATCAGCTCACCGAGCGGATGCGCGAGCGCGGCGATGCGCTGAACGAAATCATCGTCAGCCGCTCAAACGAACTGCAGATGCTTGTCGAACTCCAGGGCCCGATGCTCGTCGACATGATCGCGGCGCGCGGCAGCGAGGTCACGACCGAAATCGCGACTGTGGGCGAAGTGGTCGCCAACGCCATCGAGGGCCGCGGCGCAGCCCTCATCCAGCATCTCGTCCAGAAGCAGGAAGAACTCTCCTCGGCCATCGACAAGTCGACGGCAGGCCTGCGCATCCAGATCGACGGCGCGGCGCGCAATTCGATCCAGAACCTCACCGACACCAAGCAGCTGCTGCAGGGCGAGATCATCGGCACGCTCGATCAGTTGCGTGACACCAGCGCCTTCCTGCAGCAGATCGTCTCGCATGCGGGTGAAAACCTCGCCGGCGTCGAAACCGCGCTGTCCTCGCGCGTGCAGGACTTCGGTCAGGCGCTCGATACCGTCAATGCGCAGGTCCATGCGATCACCGACACGGCGGTTGCCACACTGGAAAGTGCCGACGCCATCGCCGGTCGCCTTGAAACCTCCAACCAATATCTGGCCGGCGTCGCGACGCAGATCGGCGCAGCGCAGGGCGAAATTGACAAGGTGCTTGGTGCCCGCCGCGAAGCGCTCAATGCGACGATCGAGACGATGAACGCCAAGACCGGCGAATTCGAGTCGCTGATGCGCACCTTCTCGGTCGCCGTCGACGATGCGTTCCGCCGCGCCGAGGCCCGCGCCCGCGACATTGGCGGCTTCATTTCGGAGACCACCCAATCGGTCGCCGGGGTCATCTCCGAGCAATATGACGAAGTGCGCAATTCCACGTCCCGCCAGCAGGACAAGATGACCTCTGAACTGCGGTCGATTTTCTCCGAAGCCAACCAGGAAGTCGCACAGGTGTTCGGCACCGCGCTGGAAAGGATGCGGACCTCCGCGTCCGAAATCCAGGGCATCTCGACAGAGATCAATCG
>CAIWVR010000561.1 GCA_903916165.1 uncultured Hyphomicrobiales bacterium
AGCAGCTCGCGCACTTCGAGCTCGACGAGCTCGAGGAGTTCCGGATCGTCGACCATGTCGACCTTGTTCAGGAACACGACGAGCGCCGGCACGCCGACCTGGCGGGCGAGCAGGAGATGCTCGCGCGTCTGCGGCATCGGGCCGTCAGCAGCCGACACGACAAGGATCGCGCCGTCCATCTGGGCTGCGCCGGTGATCATGTTCTTCACATAATCGGCGTGGCCGGGGCAATCGACGTGGGCGTAATGACGGGCCTTGGTCTCGTATTCGACGTGCGCCGTCGAAATCGTGATGCCACGAGCCTTTTCTTCCGGCGCCTTGTCGATCTGGTCATAGGCGGTGTAATGGGCGCCGCCGGATTCAGCGAGAACCTTCGTGATCGCCGCCGTCAGCGACGTCTTGCCGTGGTCGACGTGACCGATCGTGCCGATGTTGCAATGGGGCTTCGTACGCGCAAATTTTTCCTTGGCCATGATCATCCTGCTGGTGGAGCCGCCAGCCATGGGCCGCGCGGTCGAGTTGCAAACGCGCGCGGGAGATAGACGGGTCAGCGGCAAAGGGCAAGGGGGAAGTGGCGTCGCTGCCATCTCTTCATTTGCAGCATCGCGATAGTATGCGATAATTCCTGCCATGAAGACGATCATCCTCACGGATGCGGCTGCGAAAGACCTCGCAGCGCTCCCTGCGCAAGATCGGGCGACCGTCGAAGGCGCCCTGGACGAATATGCGATGACCGGTCGGGGCCATGTCATCGCGCTGCAGGGGAGATCCGGTTTCAGGATGCGGATCGGCGCATATCGCGTGATCTTCGACGAGGACGCGACCACGATTCTCGCCATTTACATCGGCCGTCGCAGTACGACGACCTACAGGAGGAACTGAGGTCATGGACATCAATCCGAAATTCATCGAGGCGGATGGCGTTGAACTCGTCATCCTCACCAAATCCGAATACGAGGCGCTGGTCGATGCAGCCTCTGAGGCTGACGAAATGGCCGCCGACATCGCGCTCTACGACGAGCGCAAGGCTTCGCTGCTTCGCGGCGAGAGCAGCAAATTGCCCGCCGAGGTGAGCGCCCGCGTCCTGAAAGGCGAGAGCATTCTGAAAGCGGCGCGCAACTGGCGCGGCAAGACCCAGATGGAATTGTCGTCTCTGGCCAGCATCGGCCAGGGATACCTCAGCGACCTCGAGGCCGGGCGGCGCGTCGGAACGCCGGAAACGCTGCGCGCCATTGCGCATCATCTCGACGTGCCAGTGTCCTGGCTGATCGCAGAGCAGAAGATTTGAAAGTGGGAAACTGGAGCGGGTACAGGGAATCGAACCCTGGTATTCCGCTTGGAAGGCTGCTGCTCTACCATTGAGCTACACCCGCGTCGGCGACGTCTTGCCGTGATCGACGTGACCGATCGTGCCGATGTTGCAATGCGGCTTCGTACGCGCAAATTTTTCCTTGGCCATGATCATCCAGCTGGTTGAGCCGCCAACCAAGGGCCGCGCGGTCGAGTTGCAAACGCGCTCGGGAGACAGGCGGATGCGCAGCAGAGGGCAAAGGGGAATTGACGCGGAGGCGCGACCGGCGCAAAACGGCTCACGCCGCGCAAACCGACCGCTGCTCGACGATCCAGCCGTCGGCGGTGTTGCGCAGGGTCGCCGTGGCATCCTCGATCTGGTCGAGAGTCGCCAGACGATCCACCATGCGCAGCACCGATCCATCGCCTGTCGCATATTCCCGATAGAGCGCGCGCAGCAGCCTGTCGGCCGGACCCGGCATGGCCTTCCCGCGCCCCTTTTCCCAAAGCCGCAGCGTCTGCTCCATGGCACCGAGACTGTCGGCGAGGTCGCGTTGCGTCAGCTCCATGTCGAGCCGGATGAAGCGCAGCTCGGCACCGCTCAGCGGCTTCGGCGTGGCGACCAGCCACAGGCCGATCGCCTTGTGCAACCCAACCGTATCGTGAATGGAAACGCCCGTTCCATAGGGCGTGTCGTGACATTCAAAACCGTTTTCGAGCCAGATATTGTCCAGCCCGCAATCGCGATAATGATGGGACATGGCTGCCTCTCGACTCAATAAACTGTCACGACCAGAAGCCTGTCAGGCCAGTCGATCTCGACGACACAGGTCATCTCTTCGCCTGCGGCACGGCGTGAAAAGGTCATCCGCCAATATCCCGTCCTGAGCGCTCGATAAGACCCTTCCGTGATGGTGCCCTTCTGCAGGCAGCGCTCGACCATCAACCGGTTGATCATCCTCTGCGCGCCACGCGAACGCGCATGTGGAATCAGGACGATGTTCCGGCTTTCGGATGCGAGCTCCCGCACTTTCTGCAAGGCGGCCTCGCGTGACAGGTCAGTCGGATCGCTCTCGGCGGCCATATTGCCCCCGCTCAATGACCTATAAATATTATAGGTGAATGAAGAAATCAACATGGCGACGCGGATCAAAAAACTTTTGCGGAAACTGGAGCGGGTACAGGGAATCGAACCCTGGTATTCAGCTTGGAAGGCTGCTGCTCTACCATTGAGCTACACCCGCGTCGGCGGCAGATATGCCCTGCCCGGCGACGATTTGCAATGCCCGGCATGGACTTTCCACGCCATTTGGCATATCTACATTGTAGACACGAAGGAGAGGACCATGCGCGCTCAGGTCGCCAAATGGGGCAATAGTCTCGCGCTCCGGATTCCCGGCGCCTTCGCACGCCAGATCGGCGTCGAGGACGGGCGTCCGGTCGACATCGTGGTGACCGATGGCAAGCTCGTCGTCACGCCGGTTGCGAGCCAGCCCAGTTATGACATCCACGACCTCGTCGGGTAGATGAAGACAGAGGCGCGCGGCGCGGAAATCGAAACGGGTGAGGCGCGTGGCGACGAAGCCTGGTAAGGCTGCGGGCCCCTATTGCCCGGACGCCGGCGACATCGTCTGGCTCGACTTTTCACCGATACTCGGACACGAACAGAACGGTCGCCGCTCCGCGCTCGTGCTCTCGCCACGCGTCTATAACGAAGCGCGGCGGATGTGCCTCGCCTGCCCCATCACGAGCCGCATCCGCGACTGGCCGTTCGAAGTCGTCCTGCCAGAGGGGTGCGACATTCGCGGGGCGGTGATCGCCGACCAGATCCGCAACCTGTCATGGACGGGGCGCGGGGCGACATTCGCCTGCAAGGCCGGCGACGCGGTGCTGGCCGACGTGAGGGCGCGCCTCAAATCCGTCGCCGGGATCGCCTGAGGGGCGGCGTTGCGCGGCTTGTCGCGCGTCCTGCGCGGTCCATATAATCGTGAGAACCGATCTGGCCCGGGAGACGCGACCATGGCGACATTCATCCACAAACTTTTCCGCGCCGAGCGCGCCAGGGCCGGCCTTGCGCTGGCTTCGGCGGCAGTCCTGTCGCTGTTTGCCACTGCGCCGGCGCGCGCGCAGGTGAAGGTTGGCGATTTGGCGCCCGCCTTCACGGCGCAGGCGGCGCTCGCAGGCGAGACAATGTCCTTCTCGCTCGACGCGGCGCTGAAGAGCGGCCCGGTGGTGCTGTTCTTCTACCCAAAATCCTTCACCAGCGTCTGCACCGAGGAAGCCCATCTGTTCGCCGAGGCCATGGCCGATTTCACAAAGGCCGGGGCGAAGGTGATCGGCGTGTCGTCGGATACGATCGACACGCAGCGCAAATTTTCCTCGATGGAATGCCGCGATGCGTTTCCGGTCGCCGCCGATCCCGAGATGAAGGTCATCAAGGCCTATGGCGTGGGCTTCGGCATGGTGGGCGCGATCCTTCCCTTCGCCGACCGTATCTCCTTCGTCATCGCGCCGGACGGAAAAATCCTGTCGCGCGTGAAATCGGGCGATGCGGCACCGCATGTCGAAAAGTCGCTGGCTGTTGTGAAGGCGTGGAAGGCTGGCGCGAAGGGTTAGGAAGATGCCGGCCTTGCCATGCAGCTTCGCTTGGATTGCAAGCCTGCGGCTTGCCGAGCCGAAGCCCGCAGGGCGAAGGCTGGTGGGGGAAGCAGGACTCGAACCTGCGAAGGCTTAGCCAGCGGATTTACAGTCCGCCCCCTTTGCCGCTCGGGACATTCCCCCCC
>CAIWVR010000562.1 GCA_903916165.1 uncultured Hyphomicrobiales bacterium
CCAGGTGCCATCGGCACCGATGCGGACGCGGTGCCAGAGTGGTGGCGTGACGCCCAGATCTGCAAAGCGCAGGCAGGCCAGCATGGTCAGCCGCATGTCGGGGTCCGGGGATGCGGGTGGGGCGAAGGCGAAAGCCGGCCAGCCATAGCTCTCGAACGGGCCACGCCGGATGCGCACATAGGGCGCGCGCATCACCGATTTCAGGATCGCCAGCATCTCGACGCCCCGGCCGTCGAAGGAGCGGGCTTTCAGCACATCGAGCGGGTCGAAGCCCGGTCCCTTTTTCAGGCCGCGCTGGAAGAGAGGGGGAACCTCGTTCCATTCGACGGGCGTGCGCAGGCGCTCGATGTCGCCGCTGTTGGCCGCTTCCAGAATCTTCAGCCGCAGCGCGGCGACGCGCGCGGGCAGGGCCGCCATGTCGAGAGACGGCGCGGAGATCCGGTCCTGTGTGGGTGTCGCCATGGTCGCTTCTTAGCCGCGAGGTGCGGCGAAGCGAAGGCGGTTAATGGCGGCTGGCGAGCGAAAATTCGCCGGCGATGATGCGGTCGGGCAGGCTTCTGGCGAAGGAGGCAACATGGTCTTCACCATAGGTAAGGACCAGTTCCTGAAACGCCGCAAAAAGGGCCGCATGGGCGAAGGAATCGCTCTCTATGCCCGCAAGGATCGCCTCGGCGAACGCTTCGGTCACATAGCCAAGCGCCTCGCGGCGGGTCTCGGCGGAGTCGGGGTCTTCAATGGACATCAGGATCGGGTCATTCATCACGGCCAGACACTAACCTTTGCCGTTGGCGGGTGCGACCTGTGTCTTTCGAAAGGGTTAATGCGGTTGCCGGCGTGTGGGCCCTGCTCAGCGACGCTCTTGCAGACTATACGTGCCACGCGTATATTCATGGTCGATGTTTCGGTTATTTCAGCCAATTGATTTCGAATGGGACGATCAGAAAGCCGCCTCCAACGAGGGGAAGCACGGCGTGAGCTTTGGCGCTGCAGCTTCGGTCTTTCTGGATGACCAAAGGCTGGAGGATACTGATCTTCGGAGGGACTACGGGGAAGAGAGGATCAACGTGATCGGGTTCGTGGACGGCCTCGTCCTTCACGTGACCTACACGCGGCGGGGCGACATGGCGCGACTGATTTCCGCGCGTCTGGCGGATCGGGAAGAGCGGAGGCGATATGGCGATCGTGCGTAAGTCGGCGGCCGAAATTTTCGCGAAGGGACCGGCCTTTTCGGCGGAGGCGCGTGTGCTTCTTGACGCCATGAGCGACGCGGACGTCGATGCGGCGGCGTTGAGCGACCCCGACGCTCAGCCGCTGAGTGCAGAGCAACTGGACCGCATGGTGTTCAAGCGCGCCGTGCGTCTCGCGCGCCAGGCCACGGGTCTGAGCCAGAGCGCGTTCTCACGGCAGTACAGGCTGAACCTGTCCAGCCTCAAAAACTGGGAGCAGGGCCGCTTCCCCCCGGATGACATGGCGCTGGCTTATCTGGAAGTGATCCGGCAGGCACCGGATGTGGTGCGCGGCATCCTCGACGCTGCAAGGCCCCGCAAGCCGCCAAAAGCAGCGGAATAATCACCCCCCGCCGAATTTCCCCGTGATGTCCTGCGACAGGCGGCCGCCTTCGAGGACGAAGCGCTCCATCGCCGTTTGTGCATTATCGGTGCAGGATCGGTAGGTCACCTGATAGCCGCGAAAGCCGCGGTTGAAGGCACCCGCCAGCCTTTCGCGGCGGGTCTCGCCTGGCGCTTCGGCATCCAGAAGGGCTGCCATGCGCTCGGACCAGAGGGCGCCGTCCTGCGCGCCGCACAGGTCGCGCAGATAGGCGAGCGCGCCCATGATCTCGGACAGACGCATCAGCTGCGGTTCGTAGGGTGGCAGGGTTTCGAGTTGCGGGAGCGGGAGCGGGGGCGGAGGGGCTGGCGTCGGCGCGGCAGCGGGCGGCGGCGCGGTGCGCGTCGCGGCGCGCGACCCCTCGCGCTGCTGCGCCAGCGCGGGCACCATCAGAGCGAGAGACAGCACGATCCAGGAGAGGTGTTTCATCCTTTGGAGTCTACCACGGCGCAGGCCATGTCGAGAATACGTTTCAGCCCCGGCGTCGTTGGCAGGTCGCCAAGGTCGCGTGGATCGGCCCAGACGAGCTGGGGTGCCTCGTCGCTCGGCGTGCCGTCGCCCGCCAGCCAGTGCGCAGCAAAGGAGGCAACGACAAAATGCCGACGGACGCGCTGCCCGTCATCCATGTCGAGCACTTCCGTATGCCCGACGAAGCCGATGATGCGCGCGGCGACACCGGTTTCTTCCATCAGCTCGCGCAAGGCTGCCGCTTCCAGCGTCTCGCCCAGCTCGACCACGCCGCCAGGCAAGGAGAAAACGCCTGGCGCAGGTGCGGCCGTGCGGGCGCCCAGCAGCACCCGTCCGTCGCGAAACACCGCGACGCTGGCGGCGAGAAACGGTCGTTCAGGATAAAGTCGGCTCACGGATACAGCCGCTCCTTGTGCCACTCCCCCTCCGGCGTCTCGCGACGGAAGGTGACGCGGTCGTGCAGGCGGAACGGGCGGTCCTGCCAGAACTCGATCTGCACCGGCATGATGCGGTAGCCGTTCCAATGGGGCGGGCGTGGCACCTCGCCAAGGCCGAAACGCGCCGCCTCGCGGGCGACCGCTTTTTCCAGCGCGAACCGGCTCTCCAGCGGGCGCGACTGCTTGCTTGCCCAGGCGCCGACCCGGCTGTCGCGGGGCCGGCTGGCAAAATAGGCGTCGGCTTCCGCTGCGCTGACCAGTTCCACCGGTCCGCGCACGCGCACCTGACGCCTGAGTGACTTCCAGTGAAAAATGAGGGCGGCCTTCATGTTCGCGCCAAGCTCGAGCCCCTTGGCGCTCTCGCTGTTGGTGTAAAAGGTGAAGCCGCGCGGCTCGAGGCCCTTCAGCAGCACCATGCGCGCATCGGGCAGCCCGTCGGCATCCACGGTCGCCAGCGTCATCGCATCGGGATCGTTGACCTCCGCCTCGCGCGCCTCGGCAAACCATGACGCGAAGAGATCAAAAGGCTGGCCGGCCTCCGTAAAGTCACCATTCATTAACCTTATCACGCTTCTATGTTCCCTGATTTCCGCTGCCCATAACGGACAGGCTCAAACGTGTCACTGAAGTCTTATATTAGCACATCCGGGCGCGCCATTGCGACTTTGGGCCTCCTCATTCTTGGAACCGGGCTCGCTGGTTGCTCGATGGCGATTCCCCTTCCTGCGTTTATTTCCCAGGATGACGTGTCCGGCTCCATTGCGCGTTTCTCATCGCCGCTGTCGGACCAGATGGCGCTGGACGACTGGCGCCGCGCCCTGGGCGCGCTCGCGCAGGCCCTCGACCCGAAAGGCGCAGGCGAGACGGTGGCCTGGAAAAATCCGGCATCGGGACTGGCTGGCACGTTCACGCCTTTGGGCGAGGCCTATCTTCGCGAAGAGCGGTTGTGTCGTGCATTCCTCAGTGAAGTCGGCTCCGACGAGGCCGTCCGCGGGATTGGCTGTGTTGACCGCCGCGGCGAATGGGCTGTCCTCGACGTCGCGCCTCTCAAGCGGGGCTGAGCACATACGCATCTTGCGCCTCAGGCGGGAAAGCCGACATAAAGGCTCAGACATTGACGTCCGCGCCTTTTGGGCGGCCGGGAGATTGGGCTCATATGCGTAATCCATATATCGTGCTTGGGGTGGCCAAGACCGCGTCGGCCGACGACGTCAAAAAGGCGTTCCGCAAGCTTGCCAAGAAATACCACCCCGATCAGAACAAGGGCGATCCGAAGACGCAGGAGCAATTTGCGGAGGCCTCCTCGGCCTACGAGATTCTTGGCGACGAGAAGAAGCGCGGCCAGTTCGATCGCGGTGAAATCGACGCCGAGGGGAAACCGCGCGGCTTCGAGGGCCTCGGGGCGGGTGGCGGTGCGTCCCGCCGCGGCGCGGGGGGCGGGTTCGAGAATTTCGATTTCAATGCGGCCGGCGGACCCTTCGGGGCGGCCGGGGGCGCGCGTGGCGGCTTCGATCCGGGCGATTTCTTCGACCTCTTCGGTGGCGCGCGCAATGCGCGCAATCGCCAGCCAGCGCGCGGCCAGGATGTCGCGGAATCGATCAGCGTCTCCCTGACGGATGCCATGCGCGGTGCCAGCGTCCGGGTCGCGCTGCCGACTGGCAAGACGCTGGAGGTCACGGTGCCGGCTGGTCTCGAAGAGGGCCAGCAGATCCGCCTCAAGGGGCAGGGTCAGCCTGGACAGGGCGGCGCGCCGGCGGGCGACGCCATCATCACCCTCAAGATAGCGCGGCATCCCTATTTCCGGGTCGAGGGCCGCGACGTGCGGCTCGATCTGCCGATCACGCTTTATGAGGCGGTGCTCGGCGGACAGGTCGAGGCCCCGACCCTCACCGGCAAGGTTGAATTGAGCGTGGCTCCGGGCACCACCGGCGGGCGCATCCTTCGGCTGCGCGGCAAGGGCCTGCCGGGTGCTGATGGCAAGGCTGCGGGTGACCTGCTGGTCACACTGCGGGTCGTGCTGCCCGAGTCATTGCCTGCCGAACTGACCGAGTTGATGCAGAAATGGCAGTCAGACAGGCCCTACGACCCCCGCAAGGACCTTGGCTGAAGCGGGATGGGGCGCATGGCGGGCGCGCTGGGTCCGCCATCTGGCCGCGGAGGGCCGACGAAGACTGGCGCGGCTCTGGTTCATCGGACCAAGGCCGCCGCAGGCCTGCAATTGCCCGGGGGCGATCAGTGCTCCGCCCAACCGTCGCAGATCCGGCATGGTGGAGGCTATAGGCTTCCGATGCTGTAAAAAATGTCTTTCTGTATTAATTTTCATTGTTATATTACAACTTTACAAAAGGCTTAACTCCTATTCAGAGGGCTTTGTCATGCTGGGGCCGGAAAATTCACCCGGCATGATCCGGGAGCTTTCTGGCGCTTGCCATAACAGCCCACCTCGCTTAAACGGCGAGGATATCGTGGAAGGTGACGCAGGCTCGGGCTTGGCCGGAGCGGCTCCCATGTCTCAGGACCAGCATGACCCAAGCCATCGATCCGCAAGCTGCTGGCAAGTCCGGAATTCTCGCCGGCAAGCGTGGCCTCGTCATGGGCGTCGCCAACAATCGTTCGATTGCCTGGGGCATCGCCAAGGCCGCAAGCCTGGCCGGTGCCGAACTCGCCTTCACCTATCAGGGCGATGCGCTTGAAAAGCGCGTGCGCCCGCTGGCCGCCGAGCTTGGTGCCCATGTCGTCGGCCATTGCGACGTCACCGACGGCGCGACCATCGATGCCGCCTTCGCCGAAGTCGAGCGCCTGTGGGGCAAGATCGACTTCGTGGTCCATTGCATCGCTTTTTCCGACAAGGATGAATTGACAGGCCGCTACGTCGAGACGACGGAAGCCAACTTCACCAAGTCGCTCAATATTTCCTGCTATTCGTTCACGGCCGTCGCGCAGCGCGCCGAGAAGCTGATGACCGACGGTGGTTCGCTGCTGACGCTATCCTATTACGGCGCTGAAAAGTGGATGCCTCATTACAACGTCATGGGCGTCGCCAAGGCCGCTCTCGAGGCGTCGGTGCGCTATCTCGCTGCCGATCTCGGCGAGAAGAACATCCGCGTCAATGCGATTTCGGCCGGCCCCATCAAGACGCTGGCCGCGTCTGGCATCGGCGACTTCCGCTACATCCTGAAGTGGAATGAGTACAACGCGCCCCTGCGCCGCACCGTCACCATTGAGGAAGTGGGCGAGACGGCGGCCTTCCTTCTGTCGGACATGTCGCGCGGGATTACAGGCGAGATCCTGCATGTCGATGCGGGCTATCATGTCGTGGGCATGAAGAACCCGTCCGCGCCCGACATCACGGTCGCCGGCAAGGAATGAGCCGCGTGGCGCGCGGGGCTTGCGCCTTGAGACGCACGCCATGATCCTCGATCTGCCACATCGCCTGATCGTCCTGCGTCATGGCGAGACGGACTGGAACGTCGCCGGGCGCTTGCAGGGCCATATCGACATTGCGCTCAACCCCAAGGGCGAGGCGCAGGCGGAAGCCTGCGGGCGGATTCTGGGCCGCATTCTGGGTCGTGAGCCGGCCCGCCTTGGTGCCTTCGACTATGTTTCGTCGCCCCTGGTGCGCGCGCGCCGCACGATGGAACTGGCGCGCGGTGCGCTCGGGCTCGAGCCCCTCACCTATCGCCTCGATGACCGGCTGATGGAATTGTCCTTCGGCGCGTGGGAAGGCATGACCTGGCCGCAGGTGCAGGCCCATTCCCCGCATATGGCGGCAGCCCGCGAGGCGGACAAATGGTCGCTTCAGCCGCCGGATGGCGAAAGCTATGCCATGCTCTGTGCAAGGATCCGTCCTTGGCTCGAAACCCTTGAGCAAGATACGATTGCGGTTGCACACGGCGGCGTGGCGCGCTGCCTGATGCATCTTGTCGGCGGTGCCGCACAGGAGCGGGCACCGACGCTGGACATTTGGCAGGGGCGGGTGCTGGTTTTTGGACGGGGCGCATATCGCTGGGTCTGAGGCACGCTTTTCGAAAGCTGTGTATTCAGGCGCCATTCAGCCGCGTTCTGTCATATGAATGCTATTCCCTTACGGGATTCGGGAAACAGGCGAAGAGGAGGACGTGCGACTGACCTGAAAACGCGCGGCTGACAAAGCCGCCACCGGCCGCAGGCCGGATGGTTTCAAAGGCATTCGCCGGCGACATGACACATCACGCCTCAGACCTTCTTACCGCCAGGGACCTTGCCGCCAGCCAAGACGGTCTCGCCACGCCCGATCATCACGCGCAGGCACCCGCCATGCTGCGTGGCCTGCAGCGTCCCGATCTCGTGCGCGACGAAGTGCTGGCCGAAATTTTTGCCGCAAGTGTTGCGGCCCATGCCGGCTCGACCTGCCACATCGTCGACGGCCGCCATGTCACCTATGCACAGGTCGATGCCACAGCCACCACCATTGCGCGTGGCCTCGTGCGCCGCGGCATTCGTGCCGGCGATGTCGTCGGGCTCTGGATGCAGCGTGGCAGCGATCTTCTCACGGCGCAGATCGCCATCGCCAAGACCGGTGCGGCCTGGCTGCCCTTTGATGTCGACGCGCCGCGTGAGCGGATCGCTGTCTGCCTGAAGGACGCCGGCGCGCGCCTGCTGCTGGCGGAAGCCCATCACTCGGGCGACACCTCGCTCGACATGCCATGCCCCGTGGTCGGCACGCCCGAGCTGATCGACCTGACGGACACAAGCGACGTTGATGCGCGGGCGCTGGGTGCGCGGCCCGACATGCCCGCCTACATGATCTATACATCGGGGTCGACAGGCGTGCCCAAGGGCATCGTCATCACCGCCCAGAACATTTGCCATTACCTGCGTTCGGCCAACGAGGTCTATGGGCTTCTTGCCAGCGACATCGTCTTCCAGGGTGCCTCGGTTGCCTTCGACCTGTCGATGGAAGAAATCTGGGTGCCCTATCTCGTCGGTGCCGCTCTCTTCGTCGCCACGCCCAAGATCATGGGCGAGACCGACCGCCTGCCCGAGATCATGGATGCGGCGGGCATCACCGTGCTCGACACTGTGCCGACGCTGCTCGCCATGCTGCCGCGCGATGTCGCCTCGCTGCGCATCATCATTCTGGGCGGCGAAGCCTGTCCGCCGACCGTCGCGGTGCGCTGGAGCCGGCCGGGCCGCGCGATCTTCAACAGCTACGGTCCCACCGAGGCCACCGTCGTGGCCACCGTCGCGCTCGTGCGCCCCGGCGAGCCGGTGACGATCGGCGGGCCGATCCCGAACTACACCTGCTATGTGGCCGATGATGCGCTCAATCTGGTCGGCCGCGGCGTCGAGGGCGAATTGCTGATCGGCGGCCCCGGCGTCGCCAAGGGCTATCTCAACCGCGCGCCGCTGACGGCGGAAAAATTCATTGCCAATCCCTTCGCCAGCGATGGGGCCGATCCGATCCTCTATCGCTCCGGCGACGCGGTGGTGATGGAAGCCAATGGCGAGATCGCCTTCCGTGGCCGCATCGACGACCAGGTCAAGATCCGCGGCTTTCGCGTCGAACTGGGCGAGATCGAGGCGAAGCTTGCAGAAATTCCGGGGCTCGCGCAGGTCGCGGTCGTGCTGCGTCATGACGAGGGCATTGACCAGCTCGTCGCCTTCATCGTCACCGACAAGGCCGCACAGGTCACGCTTGAAGCACGCAATCTGCGCATGCTGCTGCGCGAGCGCCTGCCCGCTTATATGGTGCCGGCGCGCTACGAGAACATTGCAGAACTGCCACGCCTGTCGTCGGGCAAGGTCAACCGCAACCAGCTGAAGCGCGTCGAATTGTCGAGCGAAGGCCCGAGCGAGGAGCAGGAAGAGCCTCGCACATCGACGGAAGCGATCTTGCTGGAGGCGGCAAAAGCCGTGCTGCCGCCGCAGGCGATTCCCTTCGACGCGGATTTCTTCACCGACCTCGGCGGTCACTCGCTGCTGGCCGCGCGGTTCGTCTCGCTGGTGCGCCAGCATCACGGACTGGCCGGCATCACCCTGCAGGACGTCTATGCGACGCGCTCGCTGCGCGCGATGGCCGACATGCTCGACACCAAATTCGCGCATGTTGCCGAAGCCCGCGATCTCTCCTTCACGCCGCCGCCCTTCCTGCGCCGCTTCCTGTGCGGGCTCGCCCAGGCGGCCGTGCTGCCGTTCATCATCGCGCTGATGACGGCGCAATGGCTGGGCGTGTTCATCTCCTACATGCTGCTCACCAGTCCCGATGCGAGCCTGATTTCGGAAATCATCTCGCTGTTTGGTGTCTATGTCTGCATCAACATCTTCACCATCGCACTTGCCATCGGCGGCAAGTGGCTGCTGATCGGGCGCACGACGCCCGGGCGCTATCCGCTCTGGGGCGTGTATTATTTCCGCTGGTGGCTGGCGCAGCGCCTGATCGGCCTGACGCATCTGAAGTGGTTCCAGGCCTCGCCGCTCATGCGTGTCTATCTGCGCGCCATCGG
>CAIWVR010000563.1 GCA_903916165.1 uncultured Hyphomicrobiales bacterium
TGGTCGCTGGCCCATCCCTATCGCATGGTCGCCCATAACGGCGAGATCAACACGCTGCGCGGCAACGTCAACTGGATGGCGGCCCGCCAGGCCTCCGTCGCCTCCGACCTGTTTGGCGATGACATCCAGAAGCTGTGGCCGATTTCCTATGAGGGCCAGTCGGACACAGCCTGCTTCGACAATGCGCTCGAATTCCTCGTGCAGGGCGGCTATTCGCTCGCCCATGCAATGATGATGCTCATTCCCGAGGCCTGGGCCGGCAACCCACTGATGGATGAGGAGCGCCGCTCCTTCTACGAATATCACGCTGCCCTGATGGAGCCGTGGGACGGCCCCGCGGCTGTCGCCTTCACCGACGGCCGCCAGATCGGTGCGACGCTCGACCGCAACGGCCTGCGCCCCGCGCGCTATATTGTCACCGACGACGGTCTCGTCGTCATGGCCTCCGAAATGGGCGTGCTGCCGATTCCGGAAGAAAAAATCGTCACCAAATGGCGCCTGCAGCCGGGCAAGATGCTGCTCATCGACCTTGAGCAGGGACGCATCGTCTCCGACGAGGAGATGAAGCATGATCTGTCGACCTCGCACCCCTATCGCGCATGGCTCGACCGCACGCAGATCGTGCTCGAAGACCTCAAGAGCGTCGAGCCGCGCGCCTCGCGCACCGACGTGTCGCTGCTCGATCGCCAGCAGGCCTTTGGTTACACGCAGGAAGACCTGTCGATCCTGCTCGCGCCGATGGGCATCACCGGCCAGGAAGCCGTCGGCTCGATGGGCACAGACACGCCGATCTCGGCCATGTCGAACAAGTCGAAGCTGCTCTACACCTATTTCAAGCAGAACTTCGCCCAGGTGACGAACCCGCCGATCGATCCGATTCGCGAGGAGCTCGTCATGAGCCTCGTGTCCTTCATCGGACCGCGCCCGAACCTGCTCGACCATCAGGGCAATTCGAAGCGCAAGCGCCTTGAGGTGCGCCAGCCGATCCTGACCAATGGCGACCTCGAGAAGATCCGCTGCATCGGTCATTTCGAGGATTCCTTCGACACCAAGACGATCGACATCACCTATCCGTCCGACAAGGGCATCGAGGGGATGGAAGCGGCAGTGGAGCGCCTGTGCGAGCGCTCGGAAGCGGCCGTCAAGGGCGGCTACAATATTATCGTGCTGTCGGATCGCATGGTCGGCGGCGATCGTATTCCGATCCCGGCCCTGCTGGCGACGGCGTCCGTGCATCATCACCTGATCCGCAAGGGCCTGCGCACCTCCGTCGGCCTCGTCGTCGAGACCGGCGAAGCGCGCGAGACCCATCATTTCGCCTGCCTCGCGGGCTATGGCGCGGAAGCCATCAACCCGTGGCTCGCGTTTGAGACGCTGGGCGCGATGGCCAAGGACTTCCCCGAGGAAGTCGACGCCTATGAAGCGGTCAAGCGCTACATCAAGTCGATCGACAAGGGCCTGCTGAAGGTCATGTCAAAGATGGGCATCTCGACCTACCAGTCCTATTGCGGTGCGCAGATCTTCGACGCCATCGGCCTGTCACGCGATTTCGTGAACCGCTTCTTTGCGGGCACCGCGACAACGATCGAGGGCGTCGGCCTTGTCGAGATCGCCGATGAAACCGTGTCGCGTCATCGCGACGCCTTCGGCGATTCGCCTGTCTATCGCACCGCGCTTGATGTCGGCGGCGAATATGCCTATCGCATGCGTGGCGAAGCGCATGCTTGGTCGGCGCAGTCGGTGTCGCTGCTGCAGCATGCGGTGCGCGGCAACAGCCAGGACAAGTATCGCGCCTTTGCCAAGCTGCTCAACGAGCAGAACGAGCAATTGCTGACGATCCGCGGCCTGTTCCGCATCAAGACGGCGGAAGAAGATGGTCGCACGCCGGTGCCGCTCGACGAGGTCGAGCCGGCTGCCGACATCGTCAGGCGCTTCGTCACGGGTGCCATGTCCTTTGGTTCGATCTCGCGCGAGGCGCACACGACGCTGGCCATCGCGATGAACCGCATCGGCGGACGGTCCAACACGGGTGAGGGCGGCGAGGAATCCGACCGCTTCAAGCGCATGGCCAATGGAGATTCGATGCGCTCGTCGATCAAGCAGGTCGCGTCCGGTCGTTTTGGCGTCACGACGGAATATCTCGTCAATTCCGACATGATGCAGATCAAGATGGCGCAGGGTGCAAAGCCCGGCGAAGGCGGACAATTGCCCGGCCACAAGGTCGATGCGGTCATCGCCAAGGTGCGTCATTCCACACAGGGTGTCGGCCTGATCTCGCCGCCGCCGCACCACGACATCTATTCCATCGAAGATTTGGCCCAGCTGATCTACGACCTGAAGAACGTCAATCCCGAAGCCCTCGTCTCGGTGAAGCTCGTCTCCGAGGTCGGTGTCGGCACGGTGGCCGCCGGCGTCGCCAAGGGGCGCGCCGATCACGTCACCATCTCGGGCTATGAAGGCGGCACGGGTGCCTCGCCATTGTCGTCGATCAAGCACGCGGGCAGCCCGTGGGAAATCGGCCTCGCCGAGACCAACCAGACGCTGGTGCTGAACCGCCTGCGCTCGCGCATCACCGTGCAGGTCGATGGCGGCCTGCGCACGGGGCGCGACGTCGTCATCGGCGCAATGCTGGGTGCCGATGAATTCGGCTTTGCCACCGCGCCGCTGATTGCAGCCGGCTGCATCATGATGCGCAAATGCCATCTCAACACGTGTCCCGTGGGTGTCGCGACGCAGGACCCCGTCCTGCGCAAGCGGTTCGTCGGACAGCCCGAGCATGTCATCAACTATTTCTTCTTCGTCGCCGAGGAAGTGCGCGAGCTGATGGCCGAGCTCGGCTACCGCACGATCAACGAGATGATCGGCCAGATCCAGATGCTCGACCGCGATCGCGCGATCGAGCACTGGAAGGCCAAGGGTCTCGATTTCACGCGCCTGTTCCACAAGCCGGACGCTGGAAAGCTGCCGATCTACAAGACGGAAAACCAGAATCACAATCTGGAGCATGTGCTCGACCGCACGCTCATCGCAAAGGCGACCTCCGCCATCGAGACGCGAAAGGCCGTGCGCATCGAGAGCCCGATCAAGAGCGTCAACCGCGCCACCGGCGCGATGCTGTCGGGCGTGATCGCGAAGAAGTACGGCCATGCCGGGCTTCCCGACGACACGATCCACGTCAAGCTGAAGGGCACGGCGGGCCAGAGCTTCGGCGCCTGGGTCGCCCATGGCGTGACGCTCGAGCTCGAAGGCGAGGCCAATGATTATGTCGGCAAGGGCCTGTCGGGCGGCAAGCTCATGGTCTACCCGCCCCGGGAGGCCACGCAGATCGTGCCTGAAAACTCGATCATCGTGGGCAATACGGTGCTCTATGGCGCGATCAGCGGCGAGTGCTATTTCCGTGGTGTCGCCGGTGAGCGCTTCGCGGTCCGCAACTCGGGCGCGGTCGCGGTGGTCGAAGGCACCGGCGACCATGGCTGCGAATATATGACCGGCGGCATTGTCGTCGTCATCGGCCAGACGGGCCGCAATTTCGCGGCGGGCATGTCGGGCGGCATTGCCTATGTGCTGGACGAAGACGGGACGTTTGAGAGTCGCTGCAATATGGCGATGGTCGATCTTGAGCCGGTCGCGGAGGAAGAGGAGCTGAACCAGCGCCTCAATCACCAGGGCGGCGACCTGCACGCCCATGGCCGCGTCGATGTCATGAGCGACATGACGCGCTACGACGCCGAGCGCCTGCACCAGCTGATCGAGAACCACCTGCGCTATACGGGCTCGTCCCGTGCGAAGGATATTCTCGACAATTGGGAGGTCTTCAAGCCAAAATTCAGAAAGGTGATGCCGGTGGAATATCGCCGCGCGCTCGCCGAACTCATGTCACAAAACGAGCAGCCCATGGCTGTTGCTGGGGAGTAATCCGATGGGCAAGGTAACCGGATTTCTCGAGATCGATCGTCGCGACCGTCGCTATGCGCCGGCGTCCGACCGCATCCGTCATTACAAGGAATTCGTGCTTCCGTTGTCGGAAGAAACGACGAAGGACCAGGCGGCGCGCTGCATGAATTGCGGCATTCCCTATTGCCACAACGGCTGTCCGGTGAACAACCAGATCCCGGACTGGAACGACCTCGTCTATCACGGCAATTGGGAAGAGGCGTCGCGCAACCTGCATTCGACGAACAATTTTCCCGAGTTCACGGGCCGCGTCTGCCCGGCACCGTGTGAAGCCTCCTGCACCCTGAACATTTCGGATTCGCCCGTCACCATCAAGACGATCGAATGCGCGATCGTCGATCGCGCCTGGTCCGAGGGCTGGATCAAGCCTGAGGTGCCCTCGCACA
>CAIWVR010000564.1 GCA_903916165.1 uncultured Hyphomicrobiales bacterium
CTCCACGCCAAGCCGGCGACGATTGGCCCCCAAGGCTGGCCCGGCAGGTGTGTTTCGAGCTGACGAGGGATGATGACGTATGGCCGCGGATGACGACAACAAAAAGACCGGACATAATATGGCCGAGCACCATGGTATGGGGCCGGGCTGGACGCATGAGCACGACGGTTATGCCGACCATGATCACGATGAATTCGACATGGACGGGCCGATCGAGGAAAATCCGCTCTGGCTGGCAGACAATGTCCATCTCACCAGCGTTGGCGTCGACATCGGCTCGTCAGGCACGCAGGTCATCTTCTCGCGCATTCACCTGCGCCGCCTCGCTGAAGACCTGACCAGCCGCTATTATGTTGTCGCGCGCGAGACGCTCTATCTCTCCCCCGTCTCGCTGACGCCCTATTCCAGCGAGACGCGCATCGACGATGTGAAGCTCGGCCAGATCATCCAGGACGCCTATACAGGTGCTGGCCTGAAGCCGTCCGAAGTCGATACCGGTGCCGTTATTCTCACCGGCGAGGCCTTGCGGCGCGAAAACGCACAGGGCATTTCCAAGCTGCTTTCTGAAGCTGGCGGCGAATTCGTCTGTGCGACGGCTGGCCATCACATGGAATCCATGCTCGCGGGCTATGGTTCGGGCGCGGCCAATGTGTCGCTCGAGAGCGGCAAGCGTGTGCTCAACATCGACATTGGCGGCGGGACCACGAAGCTTGCCATGCTGGAGGGCGGTCGCGTGCTGGGCACGGCGGCGTTCCATGTCGGCGGGCGCCTGCAGGTCGTGGACGAGAACTTCAAGATCGTCCGCCTCGATCCCGCAGGCAAGACGCATGCGAAGCGCGCCGGGTTCGACTGGAGCCTCGGCGACACGGTCACCTCCGAACAGCTCGACAAGGTTGCCGACACTATGGCGGAAACGCTGCTTGCGGCGCTGACCGTGCGCCCTATGACGCATGACGTCCAACATCTTTACCTCACTGACCCGATCCTCCACTTCGGCGATCTCGGCGGCATGATGTTTTCCGGCGGCGTCGCCGAATATGTCTATGCGCGCGAAGAGCGTGACTTTGGCGACATGGGCAAGCGTCTCGGTTCCGCGATCCGCCGCAAGGTGGATGCCGGCCGTTTCGGCTGGTCCCTGCTGCCGGCGGGTGAATGCATCCGCGCGACCGCGCTGGGTGCCTCCGAATATTCGGTGCAGCTGTCGGGCAACACCTGCTACATTTCGAACCCCGGCGTCCTGCTGCCGCGCCGCAATTTGCAGGTCATCCAGCCGCCGATTGAAACCGGTGACGAGATCGACGTCGAGCAGGTGACCCGCGCCATTCGTGGTCATCGCAAGGCCTTCGAGGTCGAGGGGGCGGACGTCGACATTGCGCTTGCCGTGCGCTGGACCGGCGTGCCTGCCTATGAGCGCATCGCCAATCTCGCCAAGGGCCTCATCGCGGGCCTCGAAGATCACATCGCGGCGGCCAAGCCGCTTTACATCATGCTCGATGGGGACATTGCGCAGACGCTGGGTGCCTTGCTGCGCGAGGAGATGAACGTCGCCTCCGAAGTGCTGGTGATCGATGGCGTCATGCTGATGGACTTCGACTACATCGATCTCGGCAAGGTCCGCATTCCCTCCTTCACAGTGCCCGTGACCATCAAGTCGCTGGTCTTCAGCGAAGATCCGCGCGGGCCGCGGTCGAAGGAAATCATCCATCACCATCCCGAGGAAGAAAGTGACGTGCGGGCGCAGGAGCACAGCCATGCCCACGGCCATCACCATCCCCACGCGCACGACCACCAGGCCTGAGAGCCCGGCGCTGAAGAGAAAACGAAGCGGAGGAATGCGTGCAGGCAGTGGGACAGGCCTCTGAGACTCCCGACATGAAGGACCTGACGCCGGCGGTGAAGACCGACCCGCAATGGTTCATCATGGGCGGGGTCGTGTCGATTGTCGGCTGGCTGGCGCTGGTTCCGCTCGTCTTTCTGGTCGTGCAATCGTTCCGGACGCCCGACACCGTCCGCAAGCCGGCGGTTTGGACGCTCCAGAACTATTGGGAGGCCTATTCCAGCTCTGAAACGCTGGTGCTGTTCCTGAACTCCGTGCAGTTTGCGGCAGGTACTGCGGTTCTCGCACTGGTGATCGGCACCGCTCTCGCCTGGATGACGGAGCGCACCAATACGCCGCTGAAGCCGCTGTTCTATGCGCTCTCGATCATTCCGCTGATCATTCCGGGCATTCTTTTTGTCGTCTCGTGGATCATGCTGGCGAGCCCAAAAATCGGCCTGATCAATCTTTTCCTGCAGGGTCTTTTTGGGACCGACACGGTCTATGTCGACATCTATTCGATGACTGGCATGATCTGGGTTGACGGCCTGCATTATGCGCCCATCGCCTTTCTGCTGATGACGGCGGCGTTCCGCTCGATGGACCCGTCGCTCGAGGAAAGTGCGATGATGAGCGGCGCCTCGATGTTCAAGATCTTCTGGCGGATCACGCTGAAGCTTGCATGGCCGGCTGTCGCTGCGTCCTTCCTGATCCTTTTCGTGCGCTCGATCGAATCTTTCGAGGTGCCTGCGCTGCTGGGACTTCCTGTTGGTATCCAGGTCTTCACCTCGTCGATCTATGACGCGATCCACTCCTATCCAAGCAATATCGGGCTGGCTGCGGCCTATGCCATTTCGCTGCTCGTCATCACCATGGGCGGCATTTACATGCAGTCGCGGATGGCGGGGCAGGGCGGCAAATATTCGACCGTGACCGGCAAGGGGTTCCGCCCGCGCACCATCGACCTCGGTCGCTGGAAATATCTGACGCTGGGCATTTTCATTGTCTACGCCCTGTTCGTGGTGATCCTGCCGTTCCTTGTGCTGCTGTGGTCGTCGCTGCAGAAATTCTACAGCGTGCCCTCCGCCGAAGCCCTGAAGAACGTCTCCTTGCAGGCCTATGCGACGGTGATCAATTATCCCAGCGTCGGGACGGCGGTGTGGAATTCCGTCATTCTGTCGATCGGCAGCGCGACCATGGTGATGTTCCTCACGGCCATCGTCTGCTGGATCGTGCTGCGCACGAAGATCCCTGGCCGCTGGATCCTCGACAATGTGGCCTCGGTACCGCTCGTGCTGCCTGGCCTCGTGATGGGCCTCGCCATCATGGTCTGCTATCTGACCATTGGCGGTGGTATCTATGGCACGCTCTGGATCATGTTCATCGCCTATGTGACGCGCTTCATGCCCTATGGCATGCGCTATAACACGACCTCGATGGTCCAGCTTCACAAGGAGCTGGAGGAATCGGCGGCCATGTCGGGGGCGAGCTGGTTCACCTCTTTCCGGCGTATCGTCCTGCCGCTGCTCAAGCCGGGCCTGCTGGCGGGCTGGATCTACATCGTCATTGTCTCGGTCCGCGAGCTTTCGAGCTCGATCCTGTTGTACAGTCCCGGCACGGAAGTGGTCTCGATTGTCATCTGGGAAATGTGGCAGAATGGTCAATATGTCGAGTTGTCGGCCTTTGGTGTGATGCTGATCGCCACGCTCTTCACTTTCGTTATGATGGCGCAATGGATCGGCAAACGGTTCGGCGTCAAGGAAGCCTAAACAATAAGGCGGGAGGGGAAACGTGCTCACAGTCCGAGGTCTGAACACAGAATATCCGAGCCAGAAGGGTCCGGCGGTCAAGGCCGCGCAGGACGTCACCTTCGAGGTGCCGGCTGGAAAATTCTTCACGCTGCTGGGTCCGTCCGGCTGCGGTAAGACGACGACGCTGCGCTCCATCGCGGGCCTCGAGCGTCCGGTCGGCGGCGAGATCAACGTCTCCGGTCGTGTCGTCTTCTCGTCCGATCGCAAGATTTTCGTTCCGCCCAACCAGCGCAATTTCGGCATGGTTTTCCAGTCCTACGCGATCTGGCCGCACATGACCGTCTTCGCCAATGCCGCCTTCCCGCTCGAGGTCCGCAAGACCAAGATGTCGAAGAGCGCCATTCGTGAGAAGGTCATGCGCGTGCTCTCGGCCGTTGCGCTGGAGCCTTATGCCGACCGCGAAGCGACCAAGCTGTCGGGCGGCCAGCAGCAGCGGCTAGCCCTCGCCCGCGCGCTTGTCATGGAGCCGGAACTGCTCCTGCTGGACGAGCCGCTTTCGAACCTCGACGCCAAGCTGCGCGATCGCATGCGTTTCGAGCTGAAGCGCATCCAGCGCGAACTCGGCATCACGACGATCTATGTCACCCATGACCAGGGCGAGGCGCTCGCGCTCAGCCACGAGATCGCGGTGATGAACGAGGGCCGCATCGTGCAGGTGGGCCCGCCGCGCACCATCTACGAGCATCCGCGCACCAAGTTTGTGGCCGAGTTCATCGGCACCACCAACTTCATCGATGGTCATGTGCTCGGCTTCGACCAAGCTGCGGGACGCTGGAAAGTGCGCACGCGTGCGGGCGATCTGCTGGTGAACACGGATTCCGAACTCACCGCCGACATGCGCGTCACCGTGTCGATCCGCCCGGAAGATGTTGAGCTTTCGGACGACGCCACGACTTCCGGCAGCACGGAGAATGTGACGTCGGGTCTTGTTGACCAGAAGGTTTTTCTGGGTGACTTTGTGGACTTCCAGGTTCAGATCGGCGACTTCATGCTTCTGTCGCGCGCGCATCCCTCGCTGCGCACACCGATCGGTGAAACCATTCATGTGCGCATGAACCCTGACAAATGCGTTGCGATCCCGGAGGATTCCTCCGCCCGCGCCGCTGCGTGATCCCTCGAAAGCCATAGGAGAAACACATGGCAAAGGACGCAATCGTCTCGGACGAAATGGCGAAGAAATTCGCCACCGAGAAAGACACACCCTATCTGCGCTGGGTTCGCGCGGAAGGTCTCGACATTATCGGCGCGCACTATGTGCAGAACCTGCGCACCGTCGAGCTGAAGGATTGGGCGCGCCGCGGCGGCAAGGGCGTCTACATCAATCATGAA
>CAIWVR010000565.1 GCA_903916165.1 uncultured Hyphomicrobiales bacterium
ATGACCTCGGGCTTCGACGAGGCGCCCGATGCGGCGGGCCAGCAGCTCGGCGCCGACCTGCGCGCCGTGATCGCGGAAACCGGCCTTGCCGTATCCGGCCCGAATTGCCTTGGCAATTTCAACGCGGCCATCAATTTCTTCTCGATGCCGGACGATCGTGCGCAAAAGCTCGCGCGTGGACCCGTTGCGGTGCTCGGCCAGTCGGGCGGCATTGTGATGGCGATCAAGCGCACGCTTGAGGAGCGCGGCATCGACACGGATGCCTCGGTCACCAGCGGCAACGAGACGGGTCTCACGACCGCCGATTATATCGCTTTTTTCTCGACGCAGCCGCAGATCAAGGTGATCTCCTGCTATCTCGAATCCGTTCACGATGGCGACGCCTTTCTGGAGGCCCTGCGCATGGCGCGCGAGGCAGGCAAGCGTGTCGTGATCATGAAGCTCGGCGCCTCCGACGCGGGACGCGAGGCGGCTGCCGCACACACCGGCGCGCTGGCGGGCTCGATGGAGGCTTTCGATGCGGTGGCGGGCCGCGCGGGCGCGATCCGCGTGCGCAATCTCGACGAAATGGTAGAGGCGGTGGAGTTTCTCGTCCATGCGCCGCTGCCGGCCGGCAAGCGCCTTGGCTCGATCACCTTCTCGGGCGGCATGCGCGGGCTGATGCTCGACGCCGCCGAATTGAGCGGCATGACCTATCGTCCATTGTCCGAGAGGACCTACGCGAAGCTGTCCGAAATTCTCTCGGTCGGTTCGATCATCGGCAATCCGCTTGATGCGGGTTTCGCGGCGCTGTCCTCCGCCGATGCCTACATCCGCTGCGTCGAGATCCTGCTCGCCGACGAGGAGATCGACATTCTGCTGTTGCAGGAAGAACTGCCGCGCAGTGGCGGCACCGAACGCAAGGAAAAGAACCTGCGCGCGGTCAACGAGCTCGCCGCCAGGGCGAAGAAGCCGATCGCCTTCGTCAGCATGATCTCCTACGGCATGAATGATTACAGCCGGGACCTGCGCGCCAGCCTGCCCAACATCGCCTTCCTGCAGGAGGTCGACAAGGCCCTGCGCACCATGCGCGTCGTCACGCAGCATGTCGAAGCCGCCGCCGTGCCCATGCCTGCCTTGCGCGCGCCGTCCCGCGAGGGCCGGGCCCTGCTCGAGGCGCTGGTCGCCAAGGCCGGTCCCGCCACGCTCGATGAAGTCGCCTCCAAGCGCCTGCTCGGCGCCTATGGCCTGACCGCCCCCCATGAGCGACTGGTCGGCAGCGCCGATGAGGCCGTTGCGGCGGCGCGCGAGATCGGCTTTCCCGTGGTGGCCAAGATCGTCAGCGCGGGCCTGCCGCACAAGTCCGACATTGGCGGCGTGAAGGTTGGTCTCAAGGATGAGGCGGCCGTGCGCGCGGCCTTCGCCAGCATTATGGCCGCGGGTGAGGGCGCCGCCGGGGCACCCGAGCTTGCAGGCGTGCTGATTGCGCAAATGGTGTCGGGCGGTTTCGAATGCGTGCTGGGTGCCAGAAAGGACCCTGAGATGGGGCCGGTGATTCTGTTTGGCACCGGCGGCGTCGATCTCGAGCTGACGCGCGATGTCGCCATCGGCGCCTGCCCGTTGGACGAGGCCGGCGCTCTGGACCTGATCGCCCGCACGCGGGCCGGGACGATCATCGGCGGTTACCGTGGCCGCCCGGCGCTCGACAAAACTGCGCTGGTGGCTGCCATCGTCGCCCTGTCGCATGTGATGGAAGATGCGCAGGGGGC
>CAIWVR010000566.1 GCA_903916165.1 uncultured Hyphomicrobiales bacterium
CAATCATCATCAAACTGCGACCGCCAAAATGGCCTTCCTGATTGTCGCTGCTTTCTCATCCAGATTGTCGCGCTACAATCAGCAGACGCTTGCCCAATTCACCGGCTCGACCCACTTCTATCGGCACGGTCTGGTCCGTGAGGTGCTGTACACCGAGGGCGTGGAGTATGTGGCCGAGGCTGCTGGCGCCTACTGGCTGTTGGACGAGATCGCGCTAGCACAGCGGTACATCATCCCGGTCAAGGCTGAGGATTTCCAGGTCTGGGAGATCAAGGTTGAGGCCAATCACAGCGCGATGCTGACCTGCGGCGACGGCAATGGGCGAGAGCTGTGGGCCAAGCGGATCGAATTCACGGACTTCCCCGAGCCGGGCATCCGCTTCTTCTACGCCAACTGGGTCATCCACCTGCCCAGCGAGTACTGAACGACACGATATCCCGTACGATCGTACAGGCTGTACGGAAATAGGATCTCCAACCCTTGCCGCGCTGTAGTGCTCCTTGGTTGTGACGGATTTCCCTGCGCCGGGGATCGGGTTCTAGTTCTGTAGCGACACGCTGCTGCTGCCCAGCGAGTGTTGAAAACGCGCCGCGCCACATAGAATACGATAAAATTCCTATACGCTTTCGCAGTCGCGTTTGAGGTGTTTCAAGCGTATGTTGAGCGTGCTTCGTGGCGCGACCATCATCAGCGTGACAGGCGATCGGGTCGCATGTTGTACAGACTGTTGGGAAATTCCTTGGTGAATTGATGCGTGCGTGTTGAAAAGCTGAGCAAAAACAAAGCGTTACGCACACTAGGAATATAGTCCTGTTGTACATGTGGTGTACAGGCTAATTTCAGTGTCTATAACTTCATTTAAATCAATGAGTTACAGAGCTTGCAGTACGCGAAGCGCTAAGCTTTCGCACACGCCTCACGCGTGTTGTCTGGATACAAAAGCCGCTGGAAACAGCGGCTTTTTTTATTCATGCCATGGGCTGGGAAGAAATGATCGTGGCCTTGGCAACTTGTGGCTGCAGGGGGAGGCCAGGTGGTGCATTGTTTCCCACCGGGTTGAAGTCCCTCTGGCGCATGTTTTGAACCTTGCTGCGCGCGTCACCTGCGCGCAGCGGGCGCGGGAGGGCGCCTGACGCCATCACCGATTTTTTGACCTGATCATCCGTGATCTGCAGATGCCGGTCCCGGGCGGCGCATCAGGGCGCTGTGCGCGGGCATTGACCAGGTCGTCAACAGGCCGTTCGACCAGGCGCGACGGGACGCCATGCCGGCTGTGGCCTGAGGGCGTCCACGCTGCGCAGGACCGACGCCTGCAAAAAACATGTCGCCTTTAGTTGCTGCGGTGAGGCAGCAAGGTGACACAAAGGTAAGGTCAGGGTTTCGTTATCCTTCCTCTCAAGTAATCCCGCGTCGGGGATAAATTCACAGACGCGTTTCCTGTGCTGTTCCATCCGTTTGGGTGTTCAGCGTGTTTACTTTTGTTTTGGGGTGCGTTAGTTATTAGTTGAATCAGGCTTCCGGTGCCAAATTAGTCTCCCGCGGGTAAAAAAATGGATCATGAACACGTTGGCGCTGACGATTTCGTTCATCTGGCAGCAGAGATCGTTGCGGCTTTTGTGGCGAACAATGCGATAGCTCCGGCTGAAATTCCAAGCTTTCTCAAATCGGTGCACGATTCTCTCCGGGCCATGTCAGGCGCGCCAGCGGCGTTGATCCTGCCGCCCGTGGTGGTTGTTCCGCCGCTCAAGCCTGCTGTGCCGATCAACAAGACAGTCAGTCCCGATCACATTGTTTGCCTTGAAGATGGTCATAGTTTCCGTTCGCTTAAGCGGCATTTGGGAACGGCGCACAATATGTCGCCGCAGCAATATCGTGAAAAGTGGGGGTTGCCGAACGACTATCCGATGGTTGCGCCCAATTATGCTGAGGCACGTTCGGAAATGGCCAAGAAAATCGGGCTCGGCCAGCGTCGCCGTGGGAAGAAAAAATAAGCTTTCGCAAACATGTATGCGTCGCTTGGGGCTGCCGGCACGTGTCGGCGTTGGAGTCTTCAGTCAAGAAGGTGTCCACGATGTATCCATGCCGTTTGCTCGCGCTCCTGACCATTGTCCTGTTTCTGAGCGGGCCGGCCATGGCCCAGAACAGCTTCGTGATCGACACGGTGACGTCGCGCAGTGATGCGGCCAAGGGTCTTGTGAACGTGTCAGGGGTTGAGGTGGTCAACACCAACCTGTCGCGTGAGGAGGTCGTGAAACTTCTGGCGGCGGATACGCCGCAGGACGAGATCGTGTCGATCGCCCTGAAGATGACAGCTGATTTGCTGAAGATTGGCGGAACCTCCATTTTTGGTGAAACGGTCAGGGTCATGAGCGGACCTTTCACCGCCGCAGGCCTCGACAAGGGTCGGTTCGGAAAGGTCAATCTCTCGGGCTTCTCGGTTGTTTTCTCCGACAGGGACGCCGCGGCCTCCGGAAACCTGACAGGCCGTTCGCTGGAGCTGAAGAGCGGAAATATCACCTCGTTCATCAAGGCTCTCCAGTCCGGTCATTTCGAATCGGCCTCATTTCAGATCGGCGAGATCAAGTGGGATGGGTTCGACGCAGCCTTTACCGACACCGAGACGCCTGCCGACGCGCCGGGCGGCAATCAGGTCAAGCTGCATTTGCGAAGCCTGTCCGCCGCAACGGATTATGTCGGCGACATGCCAGTCAGCAGCAAAGGTGAGTTGGCCGGCCTTCTGTTTGATCCGGCCCCTGCCTCCGAACTGGGCAGGGGCCTGCGAAGCTTCGGCTATGAGCGGATCGAGGTCGGCATGAGCGGGGCAGGACGTTACGACCCGACCTCGCAACGTCTCGTCTTGCAGGACTATACAATTTCAAGCCCGCAGGCCGGGAGACTCAGCCTTGCCGGAGAGGTTTCCGGCATGGATGCCGGCGCACTCTCGTCCGGGGACGCCACGCGGCGCGGGATGGCGCTTCTGGGTGCCAGCGTGGAGGGGCTGAAGGTCGGCTTCGTCAACGACGGACTGGTCGAAAAGAGCTTCGCTTTTGCGGCTGCGAGGCAGGGCAGGTCGCCAGCCGCCCTGCGCGCCGAAGGATCGGCCAAGGCCGGGCAATTGCTGCCGCTGTTCCTGGCCGGAGACCCGCAATCTCTGCCGCTCGCGCAAGCGGTGCAGGCCTTCCTGTCCGATCCGAAGAATGTCACGCTGACCATGAAAGCGCGCGGGGCACCTGTACCACTGGCGCGCCTTGGCAGTATTCGTGACCCGATGACGTTCCTCGCGCTGGTCAATGTCACCCTGGTGGCAAACCAATAGGCTGTCAGGCAGAAAAGTGGCGTTTTTTGCAGGCCGCTTGACCGAAAGCTGAGATAGCCACGCGCATAGCGCATGGCTGCCCCCCTGACTGGGTGCTTGTGGTCTGACCTGACCGGTTTATATGCAGTGCACAGTATTTAATCGTGCGTTGCACAAAAAACCGGAGAATGAACATGGTTGAGAACCGCATGGAATATATCGCCGTCAGCACTGGCGTCGTCCTGACCGCCCTCGTGGCGCTGATCCCTTTCGTCGCCTGATTGCTTCTTCCTGCAGGATCAGCAAAGCCCCGGTTCGCCGGGGCTTTGCTTTGAGGTCGGAACGGCGTGTCGGTGCCGCCGACCCTTGACTGTGATGGATGGACGCGCGACGAGGCTTGCGCAATTCATCTGCGGGGGACGGGACCATGGCGCGGATCTTCATCGACGGTGAGGCGGGGACCACGGGGCTTGGCATTCGTGATCGGCTGGCCGACCAGCCTGGACTTGAACTGGTCAGCATCGACCCGGCGCAACGCAAGAATGCCGCCGTCAAGCGTGAGCTGATGAGCACGGTCGACGTCGTCATCCTGTGCCTGCCCGATGAGGCGGCCAAGGAGACGGTGGCTTTGGCCGATACGCTGCCCGGCGGTGGCCCGCGAATTCTCGACGCCTCCACCGCTCATCGGGTTGCGGGGGGCTGGACTTACGGTTTTCCCGAACTTGCACCGGGGCAGGGTGCCGCGATTGCCGCCGCCCGTCGCGTGGCAAATCCGGGCTGTTACGCCACCGGTGCCATTGCGCTGTTGCGCCCGCTGGTCGACGCGGGTCTGCTGTCCCCTGAGACGCCGCTGAGCATCAATGCAATTTCCGGCTATTCCGGCGGTGGCAAGACAATGATCGAGGCCTATGAAGCCGGTTGCGCGCCAGCCTTCGAGCTTTATGCGCTCAGCCTTGAGCACAAGCATATTCCTGAAATCCAGGCCTATTCAAGGCTGAGCCGGCGGGTGCTGTTTGTCCCCTCGGTCGGCAATTTCCGGCAGGGCATGATCGTGTCCATTCCGCTGCATCTCGGGGACCTGCCCGGCCGACCGTCGGCTGTCGATCTCGAGAGGGTACTGCGGGCACATTATGCCGGGTCCGACATTGTTAGCGTCCTCCCGGCGGAAGCATCGGCCAAGCTGGAGCCCGAGGCGCTGAACGACACAAATTTGCTCGATATTCGAATCGTCTCGAACGCAAGTTGCAACCATGCCGTGCTCTTGGCGCGTCTGGACAATCTGGGAAAAGGTGCCTCCGGGGCTGCCGTCCAGAACCTCAGTCTCATGCTGGGGGCCTGAACGTGTGACAGCTCGCCAACAGTGCCGAGCAAAAACCGTTCGTTTGACAAAAACCTTACGTCACCTTTCGGGTTGCCGGTCAGGGATGAAGATGAATGAAATGATAAAAATGTTTTAAAAATAATATATTAATTACGTATTATGCTGATCTCTGAATCTATTATGTCAAGATTTTGCCGGTTTGCGCACCGCATGTTGCATACATGCGGTTATCACAATTGCCGACGCTATTGAACGTCGGCTTGTGAGGATCTCTCCATGATGTCCAAGGAATCCTGGCTGGCCGGCGTTGCGCCCCTTTTCATTCTCGCCTGCACCGGTGCCGCCCAGGCGGGCGGTTTCGAGAAGCTCTCGTGCGATGTCGCCTACGCGCATCTCTTCGCGAAGTCCGGCTCGATCAATGTGGTACCGGGAAATCCGGTTTACGTCACGTGAGCGTCCTTCGTCGGCAACACGAAAGCCCGTGTCGACATCCTTTCTGTCGGCATGACCTATCGCCGGGACGACCCGCAGAAGCTCGCGCCCGTCGCCAAGCCGGCCCCAATGTACAGGATTGCTTCGCCGCGCTCGCAATGACGTGGCTGTGGCGACTTATGCCCTTACGCGGACATAGTCGCCGGGCGCATCGCAGAGCGGTTCGAGCTTGCCCCCGCCAGGCGTGCGCGCGGGCACGCGCACAGGTGCCTGCGCTGTCAGCCAGCCGAGCCAGTCGCCCCACCATGTGCCGGGTGTCTCGGTGGCCTTCGCGACCCAGTCCTCATAGGTGCCCTCGATCATCGGGCCGGACCAATATTGGTACTTCGGCTTGTTCGCCGGATTGACCACGCCGGCAATATGGCCCGAGCCCGCCAGCACATATGTCACCTCGCCGCCAAAAAAACCGGCGCCGGTGAAAACCGACCGCGCCGGGGCGATGTGATCTTCCTTGGTGGCGAGATGATAGACGGGGATTTTCACGTTCTTGAGGTTGAGCCTCTTGCCCGCAAAGTCGAGCCGACCTTGCGTGAGATTGTTTTCGAGATAGCAATTGCGCAGATAAAATGAGTGATTGGCAGCCGGCATCCGGGTCGAATCCGAATTCCATGCCAGCAGGTCGAAGGG
>CAIWVR010000567.1 GCA_903916165.1 uncultured Hyphomicrobiales bacterium
ACAACCTTCCCGAATGCCGTCAGAAGCGTGCTCGCGCCCTGCAGGCCGCGCCAGATTTCCGTTTGCGGCGCGCCATATTCGAATTGCAGGAAGATGACCGGGCGGAGATTGGTGAGCGGTTCGTGGAGGACGACCCGCTTGATGCCCTTGATCCCCAACGAATGCTTGAGATGGCCGAGAAACTGCGGCTCGTACGCAACCTTTTTAATGACGCTGGACTCGCTGGGCGTCACCTGGCTGATAATGGCGTTGAACACCGCATTGCGCCGTTGTGTGATGGCTGTGACCTGCATCGGCATGTTGAAGGCTTCGAGCGCGACATAGCCGTTGCTCTCGCCGAAGGGTGCCTCTGGCTCGAGCAGATCGGGCTCGATATAGCCCTCGATGACGATTTCCGAACCCGCAGGCACGAGAAGATCGTTGGTCAGGCACTTCACCATCTCGATGGGCCTCCCAGCGACGGCGCCGGCGACGGCATATTCATCGAGGTCGACGGCGAGTTTCTGCGGCGAGGTGAACACGACGACGGGCGCCGCGCCGAGAACGATGGAAATCGGCATGCGCTCCTTGCGCGCCCGATATTTGTTCCAGTGGATCCAGCCGCCGGCACCGCCGGGCCGCGCGACCATGCGCACCACCAGGCGGTCCTTGGCCTTGAGGGCGGCGCGGTACATGCCGGTGTTCTGCACGCCGGTTTCCGGGTCGCGAGTCACGCAAAGGGTCGCGGTGAGATAGGGCGCTGCGTCATAGCCGGGTGTCGAGATCGGCACGGGCAGGCTTGCGAGCCCACCGCCCTCGCGCGTCAGGTCGTCGCCGCGCATGACGATTTCCTGACATGCCGCCTTTTCGACGATGACGGGCGGCACCGGATTGAGGATCGCATCCGTCCACGCCGGGCCGATGTCCTCGACAGGACGCCCCATGCCCATGGCATAGATCCGTGGCGAGGACGCCAGCGCGCCGATCACGACGGGCATGTCGTAGCGCTTCCCCTTGGAATCCACGACATTGGTGAACAGAAAGGCGCGGCGCTCATCTTCGGGCACGCCGCCGATGAACTGCCACCGCACGAGCGGCTGCAGCTGGGTGTCCTTGTTGATGGCCCGGTCGACGCGAACCAGAAGCCCCGCCTTGTCGAGCGCTTCGATATGGGCGTGGAGATCCATGGGAGGGTTGGGCGGAGTTTTGTCCCGGGTCATCGTGCGCCACCCTCGTTGGAGCGGAGCGCTCGGGTGGGTCGAAGGCTGGGCCCATTGGCAATATGAGATGTGTGCATGAAGTCGTTCCCCTCTATTATCGTTGCGGCGCGGCTCACTCGGCGGCCATCGGCGGTTTCTTCCCAATCATGCGAACGATCTGCTCCGGCGTGACCGGCATCGTCGTCAGGCGGACGTCGAAGGGCGTCAGCGCATTCTCGATCGCGCTGATGATCGCTGCGATGACCGCAATCGTGCCGCCCTCGCCTGCTCCCTTGACGCCGATCGGATTGAGCGGTGACGGTGTTTGCGTATGGATCACCTCGACGGGCGGCACGTCGGTCGCCATCGGGATCAGGTAATCGCCGAAGCTCATCGTCTGGGGCTGGCCGTTCTCGTCGAAAAGCAATTGCTCGAAGAGCGCATTGCCGACGCCATGCGCGACGCCGCCGACGATCTGGCCCTCGACGATCATCGGATTGATGACGCGCCCGCAATCATGGTTGACCAGAACGCGCGTGACCTGCACATGCCCGGTCTCGATATCGACTTCGACTTCGGCGACATGACATGAATTGGCGTAAGTCGACTGCTCAGGCTTGAAATAACTCGTCGCCTCGAGGCCCGGATCCCGATCGCCTTTCATCGAAAAGCCGTACATGCCGGCCGCGACATGGGCCAGTTCACGCAGCGTCTTGCGCATGCCAGGAACGCCGCGCACCTCGACGCCGCCATCGCGTAGCTCGAGATCGTCCGGCGAAACTTCCAGCATTTCGGCCGCAAGCTTCTTGATCTTGGCGGCCACCTCGATGCCCGCGAGATGGACGGACGAGCCCGCATTCACTGCGGTCCGGGACGCGAATGTGCCCATGCCGAAGGGGATCGAGCCGGTATCGCCCGTGACGACGCGAATGTCGTCATAAGACACGCCGAGATGATCGGCCGCAATTTGCGCAAGCGTCGTATGATGCGACTGCCCTTGCGGCGTCGCGCCGGTATAGAGCACGATCTTGCCGCTCGTCGAGATCCGGATCGTAGCGCCCTCGTAAGGTCCAAGCCCCGTGCCCTCGACCGCATTGGCGATGCCGATGCCGATGTAACGGCCCTTCCGGAGCGCTTCCGTGCGGCGCACCTCGAAGCCCTCGTAGCCGGCGTGATCCAGGGCCATCTTCTGACTGAGCGGATAGTCGCCGCTGTCATAGATCGCCTGTTTCCCGTCGCGGAAGGTCAGCCCGATATTGTAGGGCATCTGCTCGGGCTGGATGAAATTGCGTCGGCGAACCTCGCCGCGATCGAGCTTCAACTCGTGCGCGATGCGATCCATCATCCGCTCCATGACGAAGCACCCCTGCGGACGCCCGGCACCGCGCACCGGGCTGCAGGTGATCTTGTTCGTCATCGCGACGATGAGTTCGAGATGGTAGGCCGGCAGCACGTAAGGCCCGATCACAGAAGTCGCGGCGATCCACGGCAGCACGAGCCCCCAGGTGACGTAGGCACCGCCATCGTGCACGAGACGTCCGCGCAGGCCGAGCAACTTTCCGGCCTGGTCGACCGCGACTTCCATGTCCCAGTACTGGTCGCGCTCCTGCTGCGTCGAGACAAAATTCTCGCGACGGTCTTCGATCCATTTCACGGGGCGGCCGACGATCATCGAGGCCGCGGCCGTCGCGGCATATTCGACGTAGAAGGAGCCCTTGGGTCCAAAGCCCCCGCCGACGTCATTGGTGATAACCTGGACCTGGTTTTCGTCGAAATCGCAGAGATCGACGAAGGTCCGCTTGAATCGATGCGAGCCTTGTGAGGAGGCGAACATGGTCAGCTTCTGAGCCAGGTCGTCCCATTGCGCGACTACGCCGCGGCACTCCATGAAGAAGGGACCGCCGCGATGCATGAAGAAGCTCTCGCCGAAGACATGCGCCGCCTTGGCAAAGGCGGCGTCAGTGTCGCCGAAGCGGATCGGGACCTGCGCAACGATGTTGCTTACCGCTTTCGCCTGAGCGAGCGGCGCGCCCTCGGCGATGGCGTCGATGGGATCGACAACCACCGGCAGGTCCTCGTAATCGACGATCACGAGCGCCGCCGCATCCTCGGCGATGTAGCGGTTGTCGGCCACTACGATGGCCAGCGCCTCGCCGACGAAGACCGTCTCGTCGCCTGCGAGCACGGAAGGCATGAAGACCTGCTTCATGTGCGGGTTGGGAACATAGAGCGGCAGCCGCCGCGACCGCATGGGTTCGGGCAGGTCGTCGTGCGTCAGAACGGCATGGACGCCTGGCAGAGCGAGCGCCGCGCTCGTGTCGATGCCCTTGATCCGGGCGTGCGCCATTTGCGAGCGCACGAAGGCCGCGTGCAGCATCCCCGGCAGCTTGACGTCATCGACGAACCGGCCCTTGCCGCGCAACAGCGCCGCGTCTTCCATGCGGAGCACCGAGGCTCCAAAGAATTTCTCGCTCATTCCGCAGCTCCTCTCGCTTCGCGCATGCGTCGCGCGGCGTCGAGCCCGGCCTCGACGATCGCCTGATATCCCGTGCATCGGCACAGATTGCCGGTCAGCAAGACGCGCAGCTCCGCTTCGTCCGGATCTGGATTGTCGCGCAGATATTCGGTGAGCGTGATCAGCATGCCGGGCGTGCAGAAGCCGCACTGCAGGCCATGATGCTCGTGAAAGCACTGTTGC
>CAIWVR010000568.1 GCA_903916165.1 uncultured Hyphomicrobiales bacterium
ATAATCGGCAACGCGCCCGGTGGCCCCGAAGGCCGACTTGCGGCCCTTCCAGATCAGCGCCGATTCCATCGCCGTCTTGCTCTCGCGCACGACCTGCACATTGTGTTGGTGCGCGATGTCGACGATGCGCTTGAGCTGCGAATCCATCTCGACTGCCGATCCCTCGACCTCGATGATGAGCATGGCGCCGGCATCCAGCGGATAGCCCGCCTTCGCAAAAGCCTCACAGATCGCAATGGCTTCCTTGTCCATGAACTCCATGGCCACCGGAATGATGCCCGCGCCGATGATCGCGGCGACGCAGGCCGCGGCCTCCTCGCTGGTCGCAAATCCGAACAGCACCGGGCGCGCATCTTCCGCCATGCGCAGGATGCGCACGGTCGCCTCGGTCACGATGCCAAGCTGGCCCTCCGAGCCGACGACAAGGCCGAGCAGGTCGAGGCCCGGCGCATCCATCGCCTCGCCGCCAATGTCGAGAATGGTGCCATCCATCTGCACGAGGCGCACGCCCAGCACGTTGTTGGTGGTCACGCCATATTTCAGGCAATGGGCGCCGCCCGAATTCATGCCGATATTGCCGCCGATCGTGCAGGCAAGCTGCGACGAGGGGTCGGGCGCATAGAAGAAGCCTTCCGCCGAGACTGCTTCGGTGATCGACAGATTGGTGACACCCGCCTGCACGCGCACCGTGCGGCCGGGGAAATTGATGTCGAGGATCTTGTTGAGTTTCGACAGGCCGAGCACGATGGCGTCGGGCTGGGGAATGGCGCCGCCCGACAGCGAGGTGCCGGCACCGCGCGCGACGACTTTCACGCCATGCTCATGGCAATAGCGCAGCACGGCTGAGACCTCCTCCGTCGTGCGCGGCAGGGCGACGGCCAGCGGCACGTGGCGATAGGCGGTGAGCGCATCGGTCTCGAAAGCACGGCGCTCGTCGAGCGTCACGATGAGCCCTTCGGGCGGCAGCAGCGGCCCCAAGCCTGCAATGATCTCGTCGCGTCGCGCGAGGATGCCCTGGTCTGGAACGGGAAAAGGAATCGACATGATTTCCGCCCTTAAAAATGCGCCCGCCCTGTGCCGGACGCTGGCCCCTGTCGGCCAGACTAGCGGATCGCCACCGGCTCTGCGAGCCTGACCAATGTCGCGGGGTGGGCGGCCCTCATTCCATATGACCGCGACGAATGTGCCGGACGATCAGGGCAATGCCGATCAAGGTCACCGGCACCGAGAGCGCAGTCGCGGTGCCCGCCTCCATCTTCATCCAGCCGGTCTCATGCAAGGCCTTGAAGACATAGGACCCAAGGCTCACCACATAATAGGAGATGGCGGCGACCGAGAGGCCCTCGACCGTCTGCTGCAGGCGCAATTGCATCCGCGTGCGGTCGTTCATCGAGCGCAGCAAGTCCCTGTTCTGATGCTCGATTTCGACATCGACCCGGGTGCGCAGCAGGTTGGCGGCGCGCGCCAGCTTCACCGACAGGTCGGCCTGGCGCTCCTGCAGCATGTGGCAGGTGCGCATGGCTGGCTGCAGGCGGCGCGACAGGAAGGCGGAGAGCGTCTGGCGCATGCCGGTCGGCTGCTCGCCAATGGCCGCGAGCCGCTGGGTCACAATGCTGTCATAGGCGCGGCTCGCGCCGAACCGGAAGGCCGCGCGCGTCGCCTCGGCCTCCGCCTTGGCGGCCAGACCCGTCAGCCGCTCCAGAAGCGCATTGTCCTGATCGAGCCCGCCGCCCGACGCCATGGCCGACGAGATCGAGGCGAGCGCCGTCTCGGCGTCCCCCACCACCGGCGCGAGACGCTGCGCCTCAGGCAGGCCGAGCAGCGCCAGCACGCGGTAGGTCTCGATCTCCAGCAGGCGCACCGCCAGCGCCCCGGCGGAGGCTGGATCGAGCCCAAGATCGAGCACGAGGATGCGCACAAAGCCGTTCACGGGAAGGAAATCGCAGGCGACCATCGCCCGCCCGCCGATTACCGATGCAGCCGCGAGGCTGGCTGGGTCGAACAGGCCTTCGTCGATCTCCGGCGCGCCGGAGGGTGCCATCAGATGAAGATCAACAGACACGAGATGGTGCCCGGGCTGCGGCAGGCGCGCAAAGACAGACGGCACGCCATTGGCGGCCGGCGTGAAGGGTGCTTGCGCCTCGCCGCCCTGCTCCAGCGTGTAGGTTGTGAATTCGCTGTGCTGCTCGAAGCGCAGCGACTGGCCGCCCAGCGTCACCCGGAAATGCTTCGCGCCGGCTTCCGGCCCGTGCAGGCCGTGCTCCCTGCAGAAGTCGCCCAGTGCGGCGCGGGCCGCGGCAGCTTCGCGCGCATCGGTCATGAAGGCGAAATGCAGCAGGCGCGCGGGGGTGGGCACCGGATGAAACGGTCGCGCATGGACTTCGCCCAGCACGGCGGCACGTTCGGGATGCGGCGTCGGGGCCGGGAAAAGCGTGTTGGCGACAATCATCCTGGACCCCTTGGCAATGGTGCTACCATCGCGAGGACGCGAGGGGGACGCAAGGGGCCTTTGTGAGGGGGGCTTCGAATTGCTTCGCTGCGCTCGCCATGACAGAACCCCGCGACGATCGTCGCCTTGCGTCCGCGTCCACAATTCTTCACCTTGCGGCTGAGCCCGGCCTGCGGGCGTCTGGATTCTGGAGCTCCCCTTGGCCGATGGCCTCATCCCCCGCCCGCGCGTCGGGCTTTTCGCAACCTGCCTTGTCGATCTGTTCCGGCCGTCCGTCGGTTTTGCCGCTGCAAAGCTGCTGGAGGATGCCGGCTGCGAGGTGCTCGTGCCGACCCAGACCTGCTGCGGCCAGCCTGCCTTCAATTCCGGTGACCGGCGCACGGCGCGCGATCTGGCCCTGCAGGTCATGGATGCGTTTCAGGGCTGCGACTTCATCGTCGCGCCGTCAGGCTCCTGCGGCGGCATGATCGCCAGACATTATCCCGAATTGTTCGATGAGCCGCAGCTTGCCAACCGCGCCCGCGCCTTCGCCGCGCGCACGCATGAACTGGTGAGCTTTCTGACCGATGTGCTGGGCGTCACCGCCGTCGATGCGGATTTTCCCGGCCGCGTGACCTATCACGATTCCTGCTCGGGCCTGCGCGAGCTTGGTGTGCAAAAACAGCCGCGCAAGCTGCTCGCCAGCGTGCGTGGGCTCGAACTCGTCGAAATGGCGGAAAGCGACGTCTGCTGCGGATTCGGCGGCACGTTCGCCGTGAAATATGGCGAGATCTCCGACGCCATCGTCACCAAGAAGACTGCGCATGTCGAAGCAGCCAGCGCGCCGCTGCTTCTGGCGGGCGATCTCGGCTGCCTGATGAACATGGCCGGAAAACTCTCGCGCCAGGGCAGCCGCATGCAGGTGCGCCATGTCGCCGAGGTGCTGGCAGGCCTGACCGACGAACCACCCATCGGTGTCGCCAGGGACAAGCCGATACGGGAGAAACGCCCATGACGCTTCACCCCACCACCCCCGCCTTCAAGCAGAATGCGCATGACGCGCTGAATGACACGGAATTGCAGAAGGCGCTCGGCCATGTGCAGGGCGGCTTCATCAACAAGCGCCAGTCCGCCGTGGAGCGCTTGCCGGAATTCGAGGTGCTGCGCGACGCCGCCCGCGACCTCAAGGACCATGTGCTCGCCCATCTCGATCTCTATCTCGAAATCTACGAGGCGCGCGTGCGGGCAAGCGGCGGGCATGTGCATTTTGCGCGCAATGCGAGCGAAGCCAACAAGATCATCGTCGACATCTGCAAGGCGCATGGTGCCAAAAGCGTGACCAAGGGCAAGAGCATGGTCTCGGAAGAGATCGGGCTCAACGCCGCCATCGAGGCCGCCGGCATGAAGGCCGTCGAGACGGATCTGGGCGAATATATCATCCAGCTGCGTCACGAGACACCCTCCCACATTATCGCGCCCGCCGTGCATCTGACCAAGGAACAGGTCGAGCGCGAGTTTCGCCGCGAGCACACCCATCTCGACAAGGGACGCGATCTCTCGCAGCCCGTGCAATTGCTGACCGAAGCGCGCGGCGTATTGCGTGAAAAGTTTTTGAGCGCCGATGTAGGCGTCACGGGCGCGAATTTCCTTGTTGCTGAAACCGGCTCGTCGATCATCGTCACCAATGAGGGCAATGGCGACCTCACGCAATCGCTGCCCAAGGTGCATGTCGTCATCGCGTCCATCGAGAAGATCGTGCCGACGCTGGAAGATGCGAGCCTCTTGATGCGCGTGCTGGCGCGCTCGGCGACCGGACAGGACATGTCGGTCTACACCACGCTGTCGACCGGCCCGCGCCGTGCAAACGATCCCGACGGGCCGCAGCATTATCACGTGGTGCTGCTCGACAATGGTCGCTCGTCGATGCTGGGCGGCGAATTCGAGGACATGCTGCGCTGCATCCGCTGCGGCGCCTGCATGAACCATTGCCC
>CAIWVR010000569.1 GCA_903916165.1 uncultured Hyphomicrobiales bacterium
CGCAAGCGCGCGCGTCGATCATCTTCTGGGGCATGGGAATCAGCCAGCATGTGCACGGCACCGACAATGCGCGCTGCCTGATCGCGCTGGCGCTGATCACCGGGCAGATCGGTCGCCCCGGCACGGGCCTGCATCCGCTGCGCGGGCAGAACAACGTGCAAGGTGCCTCCGACGCCGGGCTGATCCCGATGTTTTATCCCGATTACCGCAGCGTCGAGGCGGACAGCGTGCGCGACATATTCGAGACGTTCTGGGGCCGCAAGCTCGATCCCGATCGCGGGCTGACGGTCGTCGAGATCATGAATGCCATCAAGGCGGGTGCGATCGCCGGCCTGTACGTCGAGGGCGAAAACCCGGCGATGTCCGACCCCGATCTCAACCACGCGCGGGAGGCGCTGGCCGCGCTCGAGCATCTTGTGGTGCAGGACATCTTCCTCACCGAAACGGCGTTCCACGCCGATGTCATCCTGCCGGCCTCCGCCTTCCCGGAAAAATCAGGCACCTTCACCAATACGGATCGGCGCGTGCAGATGGCGCGCGCAGCCGTTCCGATGCCAGGCAACGCGCGGCAGGACTGGTGGATCATCCAGCAGATCGGCCTGCGCATGGGTCTCGACTGGTCCTACGGCGGGCCCGCGGATGTATTCGCCGAAATGGCCGCCCTCATGCCGTCCCTGGCGCACATCACCTGGGAGCGGCTGGATCGCGAGGGCGCGGTCACCTACCCCGCCCATGCCGACGCCGGGCCCGGCGAGGACATCCTGTTCCAAAGCGGCTTCCCGACCCCCAGCGGGCGCGCGCGCATCGTGCCCGCCGCCATCGCGCCTCCCGACGAAATGCCTGACACCGACTATCCGCTGGTCCTGTCGACCGGACGCGTGCTGGAACACTGGCACACAGGCTCGATGACCCGACGGGCCGATATGCTCGATCGCCTGGAGCCGGAAGCCATTGCGCTGATGAACCCGCACGACATTGCGCGCTGCGGCGCAGAGCCGGGCGGCGGCGTGATCGTGGAAACACGACGCGGACGGGTTGCCTTGCGCGTGCGCATGGACCGGGACGTGCCGGAGGGCATGGTCTTCCTGCCGTTCTGCTATGCCGAGGCGGCTGCCAACCTGCTCACCAATCCCGCGCTTGACCCAACGGGAAAAATTCCCGAATTCAAGTTCTGTGCGGCGCGTGTGTGCGCCACAGCATTGTTGGCCTGAACAGGCCATTCTTGTTTCCCAAGCGTAAACAAACATTTCTGTTTATATGCTACGGACTGAAATTGAATTCGGAAAACCGCCTCCAAATCCAAATTGTCGCCTTTTAGTCTTGACCTTTGCTAGGGCGAAGTAAGTTATGGAAGGAATGAAATTTAGGCTCCAGTCGGTGAAATTTTGGACGAAGCAAGAATTCTTTTGGTTGAAGAATCCTCCGCCCTCAGGAAGATAGTTTCAGCCTACATGTCCCAGCACGGCTGGGCGGTTGAGGATTCCACAAACCTCGCGGAGGCCCGTGTCCAAGTCGACAACCGGCGCCCTGATGTGGTTCTAGTCACGCTTGAGTTCGGCGCAGGTGACGTCCTCTCCTTTCTGGGCGACCTCAAGGACAACGGGATCGACACGTTTGTGATCTCGGACAGCCTCCGCGTTCAGGATCGTATCGTGTGCCTCGAGCAGGGTGCATCCGACTTCATGTCGAAGCCCGTCGACCTGCGCGAACTGGTGCTTCGCCTGAAACGCGTCTTGCGCACGGGTCCGAAAGCCGCGCTGCCCTCGAACATGAATATCCCGTGCGGGGGAGCCACACTCGACATCGCCAGCCGTGTGCTGCGCGCCGCCGGCACGCGCCCTGTCCTGCTGACGCCCAGCGAATTTAGACTGTTGTACCTCTTGTTGCGCAACGAGGGCCGGATCGTCGACCGTGCCCTTATCGCCCGCGATGTGCTTGGGCACAGCGAAACCAACCTCAGCCGCTCTGTTGACGTCATGGTCAGCAAGCTGCGCCGCAAGCTCGGCTTGGCCGGCTCCGGCCGGTTTGTCAGAAACGTGCGCTCGGAAGGATATGTCCTCGTCCGCGAGGAACGCGAGCGGCTGCGAACCATGGCAATCCTGACGCCGAACAGCGAAAGCGACCCGGCCTACGCGGAAGACATATGAGCACCGATCATCTGAATGTTACACGCGCCCATCTCGCCGACGCGGTCTGTCGCGCCGCAGGTCTCCCGAAATCTGAAGGCGCGGCCTTTGTCGAACTGTTTCTCGATCTGATCAGCGAGAAACTCATGTCGGGCGAATCAGTCATGATTTCTGGCTTCGGCAAGTTCGTCGTCGTGCAGCGCGCCGCCCGCAAGGGCCGCAACGTCAAGCTCGGCGTCGATGTTGCCATCGAGCCGCGGCTTGCCATCGTCTTCAAACCGTCGCCGAGCCTGCTGGAACATCTCAACCCCGGGCGTGCGACCCGGCAGGGTGCCGCACAGGCGCAGCAGGTCACGCAAAAAGACTGGCGCGTGCGCGCCTGAGGTCATTTTTGATCTGACCTTGGGCCCTCTGGACGTCACCACGCAGAAGGTTTCAGCAGGTCCGCCTGAACACAGGCCCGCCGCTTTGCGGATATCCCCTTTCTCTTTGTCCTTCGTCGGTCGGCCCACTGATGGCGGCGATCATCCCGCCATCCCGGGCGATCTTCCAGGCAGCGGCCAGCAGCTGCCCATTTCACGCAGGGCAGCCATGTCCGAGCCCTTTGCGTAAGCTTTGCCCGTGCATGGGCGGGGAATGCGTGTCAGGCTCTTGGACATTCCGGCCCGCTCGCGTAGAAGCATGCGCAGGGCCTGAGACCTTCCAGACGAGTGAATGACATGCCTGCTGCATGGAAAACGAAATACGGCGGTCGCCGCGTGCGCCACGATCCTCCCACGATCGAGGAAGCGCTTGAGGCCGCTCAGTGCTTCACCGAAGATCAGGCCAGCCAGATCGAAGTGGCCGCACAATTGATGGGCGTCTCGGAAGACGAAGTGCGCGCTGTGGCGCTGCGTGCCCAGCGTCGTGCAACAATTATTCAACGCGTGGCCCCCGCCAGTCCCTCGGCATCGGGGCGCGCGGTGATTGTGGAACGCCGCACCACGCGCCGGCGCATCGCCATTCCCTGAGCCGCCCGAAGGCCGTATGGCGACGTGACCGACATGAGATGGCACGCGGCAGCGCGGAACCGGGAGCGCGACCCCGCAAAAGATGGGCACCGAGATGCGCTCCCCCCGATTGCAGCCCCGCAGCGGATCAGCTACAAACGCCCATGCGGGACAAGGTCCCCGTCAAGGCACCCGTAGCTCAGCTGGATAGAGCGTTGCCCTCCGAAGGCAAAGGTCCCCCGTTCGAATCGGGGCGGGTGCGCCAAAAACCTCAACAATAACAATGGTTTAGGTTTTTAAGGCCGGCCCAAAACACCCCTAAGGACCGTAACCGGATCATCAACGGATTTACTCTGTTCACGTTTTGTTTTATGTTACCTTTCGGGGGCTTCAACACGGGGACGGGCGATGGACGATTCGGTTTCTCACGTGAAATCACGGAAGGCCAC
>CAIWVR010000570.1 GCA_903916165.1 uncultured Hyphomicrobiales bacterium
CGGCTTCGATGTCCTCGAACCGGTCGCCGGCAATGCCGAGGTCGATGACCTCCGCGCCGGCGTTTTCCGCATAGGCCCGCACCGCAAACGTGTTGGAGGCGACAATCTGGTCGGGGCCGATGTCCTCGCCCGGCCGCACCAGCTCGTCGCCGGTGGCGAGCAGCGCGACACGCGGCTGGCGGGTGACGGGCAGGGCGGGGTGGTTCATGGCGGCGGCCAGCGCCAATTCGGACGGCCCGAGGCGGCGGCCCTTTTTCAGCAGCACGTCGCCGGTCGAGAAATCGAGCCCGGCGCGGCGCACGTAGCGTCCATGCGTCTCGGGCTCCAGCGCGATCACAAAGCCGTCTTCCGCGCGCGTGTTCTCCTGGATGAGGATCGTGTCGGCGCCATCGGGCACCGGCGCGCCGGTGAAGATGCGCACGGCTTCGCCTGTGCCCACGGAGCCGGTGTAACGCCGGCCCGCCGCGCTTTCGCCGATGACGCTCAGGCGCGTGGGCACAGTCGCGATATCGGCGGCGCGCACGGCATAGCCATCCATGGCGGAGGCCGGGAAAGGCGGCTGCGTGCGCAGCGCCGCGACGTCCTGCGCCAGCGTGCGCCCGCGCGCCTGTGCCAGCGGGACCCTTTCAGCAGGAAGCGGCGCGCGCGCATCGTCGAGCACGCGCAGCAGCGCGTCAGAGACCGGCAGGAGCGGCGCGCGGCTCACGGCGCGTCCCGATGCCAGTCGCCGGATTTGCCGCCAGTCTTTTCGACAAGCCCGATCGCCTCGATGGTCATCAAGCGGTCGACCGCCTTCAACATGTCATAGACGGTGAGCAAAGCGACGCTGACGGCGGCCAGCGCTTCCATCTCGACGCCGGTCTGGCCGCCGACCTTGACGCTTGCCGTGACGCGCACGCCGGGCAGCGTTGCGTCCGCCACAAGATCGACACTCACCTTGCTGATCAGCAGCGGATGGCAGAGTGGAATCAGTTCATGTGTTTTCTTCGCGGCCATAATGCCGGCGATACGCGCGGTGCCGAGCACGTCTCCCTTCTTGGCATCGCCCGAGAGGCAGAGAGCCAGCGTCTCGGGCTTCATCACAATGCGGCCTTCTGCCGTGGCGACGCGGGTCGTGACCGCCTTCTGCGAGACATCGACCATATGGGCTTCGCCCGAGGCCGTGATGTGCGAGAGCTTGCTCATGAATGGCGCGCCGCGAGCGCGGGGCCGTGCAGCAGGTCATGGGTAGCGCGCACCACATCATCCTGCCGCATCAGGCTTTCACCAACGAGGAAGGTGCCGATGCCGGAGCGCACCAGGCGCAGCGCATCCTCATGCGAGCCGATGCCGCTTTCGCCGACAATGATGCGATCGTCCGGTACCAGTTTCGACAGGCGCTCGGAGACCTCGAGCGAGGTGTTGAAGCTGCGCAGGTCGCGGTTGTTGACGCCAATGAGGCGGGTCTCCAGCGGCAGTGCGCGCTTCAGTTCATCTTCATCATGAACTTCAACCAGAACGTCCATGTGCAAGTCATGAGCTACTTTATTCAGTGTGCGGGCGTCGTCATCCGAGATAGCGGCCATGATCAGCAGGATGCAATCGGCACCCCAGGCGCGCGCCTCATAGACCTGATATGGATCATACATGAAGTCCTTGCGCAGGGCTGGCAGCCGCACGGCGTTGCGTGCGGCGGTCAGATAATCGGGCTTGCCCTGGAACGAGGGCTCGTCGGTCAGGACGGAGAGGCAGGCGGCGCCGCCCTTTTCATAGGCGAGGGCGAGCGCCGGCGGATCAAAGTCGGCGCGGATGAGCCCTTTCGACGGGCTCGCCTTCTTGATCTCGGCGATCAGCGCGAACTGGTTGGCACCAAGTTTCGCCTCGATGGCTCTCACGAAACCGCGCGCCGGGCTCTGTTCGTCGATCTGGCGTTCCAGCGCATGCAGCGGCATGCGCACCTTCGCCTCAGCGATTTCCTTGCGCTTGTAGGTTTCGATCTGGCGCAGAATGTCGGCCATCTGAATTCAGCCCCGGTTGGAGACGGTGACGAGCGTGTCGAGCGTGCGCCTGACGGCCCCGCTGTCGAGCGCCAATGCGCCGAGTTTGACACCCTCGCGCAGGTCAGTTGCGCGACCCGCCACAACGAGCGCAGCAGCGGCATTGAGCAAGGCAATGTCGCGGTAAGCAGATTTTTCACCCGCCAGCACGGCGCGCAGGGCGCGTGCGTTGAACGCAGGGTCGCCGCCCTTGAGATCGTCCGCCGTGGCGCGCGGCAGGCCCGCCTCTTCGGGTGTGATGGTGAAAGATGAAATCTCGGTCCCGTCGAGCGACACGATCTGCGTCGGCCCTGTGGTTGTCAGTTCATCGAGCCCGTCCGAACCATGCGCAAGCCATATTTTTTCGGAGCCAAGATTGCGCAGCACTTCCGCCATCGGATGCAGCAGCGAGGGCGCGAAGACGCCGAGTACCTGTCGCCTGACGCCGGCCGGATTCGAAAGAGGCCCGAGAATGTTGAAAATCGTGCGCGTGCCCAGTTCGACGCGCGTCGGGCCGACATGGCGCATGGCGAGGTGATGGGTCTGCGCCATCATGAAGCCGATCCCGGCTTCCGCAAGGCAGGCCTCGACTGCCTTTGGCGTCACACCGATGCCGACGCCCAAGGCACCGAGCACGTCGCTGGCACCGGATTTGGACGAGGCCGCGCGGTTGCCGTGCTTGGCCACCGGCACGCCGCAGGCGGCGGTGATCAGCGAGGCGAGCGTGGAGACATTGTAGGTGCCCGCGCCGTCGCCACCGGTGCCGACAATGTCGATGGCGTCGTCAGGCGCCTTCACGCGCACCATTTTGGCGCGCATGGCGGTCACCGCGCCGGTGATCTCATCAACAGTTTCGCCCCGCACGCGCAGCGCCATCAGGAAGCCACCCATCTGCGAGGGTGTGACCTCTCCCGAGAGGATGTTGTCGAAGGCCAGTTCCGCCTCGGCGCGCGTCAGGCTTGCGCCGGTCGCGACCTTGCCGATGAGGGGTTTGAACGCGTCCATGGGTGCTCCGCTTAAGCCTTGCGTCCCGATTGCCGGTTCCAGGCCGCGGCAAGATCGAGGAAGTTCTGGAAGATGAGATGGCCATGCTCCGAGGCGATGCTCTCGGGGTGGAACTGCACGCCGTGCACGGGATGCGACCTGTGCGAGAGCGCCATGATGAGGCCGTCGGCTTCCGCCGTGATCTGCAGCGCCTCGGGGAGCGTCGTGCGCTCGACCACAAGCGAGTGGTAGCGCGTCGCGTTGAACGGACCGTTGAGGCCGGCAAACAGCGTCTCGCCCTTATGGGTGATCTCGGACGTCTTGCCGTGCAGGGGAGCCGGCGCGCGCACCACGTCGCCGCCATAGGCGTCGCCGATGGCCTGATGGCCAAGGCAGACACCCATAATGGGAACCTCACCCTTTGCCTGCGCCAGAATGTCGAGGCAGACGCCGGCTTCTTTCGGCGTGCAGGGGCCGGGCGACAGAACGATGGCGTCGGGCCGGGCGGCCAGGATCTCGGCGGCGGATCTTGCGTCGTTGCGCACAACCTCGACCTCGGCCCCGAGCGCGCCCAGGTAATGCACGAGGTTCCAGGTGAAGCTATCGTAATTGTCGATCAGCGTGACTTTGGACATGTCTTGACC
>CAIWVR010000571.1 GCA_903916165.1 uncultured Hyphomicrobiales bacterium
CGGCGCAGCTTCGGCCTCGAGCTCGCGGCGGCGATCGCAAGCGACAGCCTGTCGCTCGAATACCAGCCGGTCTTTCGCGCAAGCGACCGCAAGATGCTGGGCGTCGAGGCCCGCCTGCGCTGGGCGCATCCGCAACGCGGCCTGATCGACGCGGCCGACATGACCAGCATTGCCGAAGAACGCGGCTTGCTACTGCCGCTGGGCCATTGGGTGCTTCAGCATGCGTGCAGGCAGGCGCGCACCTGGCCGGACCTGCGCCTGAGCGTGTCCGTTTCGCCGGTGCATTTCAGATATCGCGACTTTGCCGCCCAGGTGCTGAAAGTCATCCATGAAACAGGCCTCGACCCGGCGCGCCTCGACCTGTGTATCGACGAAAGCTGCCTGCTGGGGGCCAAGGCCGAGCCCATCGCCGGCATGAAGATCTTGCGACAGGAGGGTGTCCGATTCACGCTCGCCCAATTCGGTGCAGGCGTCGCCACCCTGAATTATGTCCGGCAATTTCCGCTCAGCCGCATCATCATCGACCAGCAATGGACGGTCGTTTCGCCTGACACGCCCGCCAATGCCGCTGTCCTGCATTCCCTCATTCATCTTGGACGCGCGCTGGGCCTGACCGTGGCCGCCGACGGGATCAAGGCGGAACAGCAGGCGCATGACCTCACCACGTTCGGTTGCGATGAAGTGCAGGGTCGCCTGCTCTCGCGATACGTTTCGGGCGAGGAGGTCACGACGCTGGTCTGCACGACGACCCCACACCCGGAAGATGGCACCAACACTCCAGCTTGACGCCAGCCTCGCTCAAGCCCCGGGACCTAGTTTTCGACAAACGGAGGACAGCAGGCATGGCGCAGCACGTGATCGACCAACTCCAGGAGCTCTGCGAAAGACTGCGCGAGCAGCTCATGCAGCAGCCCGAATATCGCGCGCTGGTGAGTCTCGAAAAGACCATCGAGGACCTGTCGATCTACATGCACGCCGCTCCCGCGCCTGTCGCGCGTGCCCGCGCAGAGCCCCTCATGTCGGAGCCCGAGCCTGAAGTCCTCGACGTCAATGCGATGGATGCCGAAAGGATGATGCGCCAGGGCATGGATCATGTTGCCGATGCGATGACGGACGCGCTGCGCGCACCCAAACTGCCCAGTGCGGCGCGCACGATGGACCATCTGCCCAGCCACCGCGTCGCCTGACCCCGCTCCCGGAATGCAAAAGCCGCCGCAGCTCACGCCCGGCGGCTTTTTCATGCACGCCAGCGCCTACTTGCGGACATCCTCGGCGCTGATAAAGTTGAACTCCTGCACCAGAACATCTGCCACGACCTCGGCCTTCAGCCGGGCGTTAACATTGCTCCTGATGGTCGCCGCAAAGCGGGGAATGTCGAAGCGATCGAGATTTTTATAGTCCAGTTTCTCATCCGCATAGAGCAGGCGGAACGCCTCGTCGGCAACAAAGGCATCAGGCTGCGACTCGAACATTTTTGCGGCATCGCCTTCGGTCATATAGGCAAATTGCGCGACGAGATAACCCTGCACTTGCCCGGATGCGATCAGCGGCACAGTCATCGACTTCAGCTTGCGCAACTCACCCACTTTTTTCGCTGGTTTCGATTCCGCCTGCAATGCCGCAGCTGCCTGCCGCATTTTCCATTGCGTCACGCCATAGCTCGCCCCCAGCGCGACCACGCAGAGCCAGACACCAGCCAGCAGGCGCAGGATCATTTCATGCGCCCACGAAACACGGATGCCGTATAGGTGCCATCCGACGCCGCTTCCTCCAGCGTGCCGGAGACCAGATCGGCAATTTCCGTCGCTGCCTTGAGATGGAGGCCGAGCACATGCCGGTTTTCAGCCAGCCTGTCACGCAGGAAGCGCAGGCGCGCAACCAGCGCGGGATGAATCGCCTCGGGCGGCACGCTGCGCATGGCGCGGGTGACCCCCAGCAGGCCATGATTCTTCTGGTGCGTGAACCGCTCGAGATCGGCCTCGCCGCGCTCGCGCAGGACGCGCGTTTCATCCATCACGATCTCGGTCAGCTTGTCGACAGCGACCATGGCGACCGTCATCACCGCCGTCATGCCAACCAGTGTCGGCGCAACTGGCGGGGCCGCGCGGGGCCGGTCGATGATGCCCAGGATCATGCCTCACCCTTGCTGAGCGACACATTCTTCAAAAGACCAAGTCCCTTGCCGCGCGTGAGTTCGCTCGCCAGCCTGTCGGCAAGCATCGAACGCCAGACATCGCCAGCGGTTCCCTTGCCGAACGTCGCCTCACCGCCCTTGGGCAGCATGGTCTCGACCATCATTTTGGCGACGAGCGTTTCCAGCCCGCGCTTGGCCTCATCCGAACTGGTGTTGCGCTCGATCACGCGCGCGCCAGTGGGCGCGGAGAAGAATTGCGCGCGCGCCGGCTCGGACCATTTCGTGAATTCCGCTGAAGACGAGAGGGGCGCTCCGCTTCCCAGCAGGGCCGCAAAATCGCCGCCTGCGGCTTCGGCAAGCCGCTGCTTGACTGCGGCCACCTTCGCGGGGTCGGCGGCATTGGCGACATCGAGGATGATGTCGGAGATCGGTTGAATCGACATGAAGCAGCAGTCTCCTGAATGGTGTCCACCTTCGCGCAGTGAGCTTACGGCAGGCTTGTGCGGCGTGATTCGACATCCGCCAGCAGGTCTTCCAGCCCCTTGCGCTCCGCCTCGCGCTGTTCGCCAAGCTCCGCGGCCTTGCGCAGGCGCTCGGCCACGAGGCTGCGTTGCGCAAGGCCGCGCCAATGCGCTTCAGCGACGCGGCGCTGCGCCTCAAGGTCCTTGAGGTCGCGATCGACCCACCGCAGGCGGTCGCCCGCCAGCGGGGCCAGCGCACGCTGGACCGGATCGTCAGACGCCAGCGTTGCGAGGATGGCGGATTCCACAGCACGCAATGCATCGCGCCGCGCATTCAGCGCACCAAGGCGCGCCTCCGCATCCTTGCGAAGGCCCGTCTGCACGTTCAGGATACGCCCGATCTGCCGGGACCTTTTGGCCATCGTCACCTCACCATGAATTCCTGCAGTCCGACGATAAAACCCTGCAGAAAGGGCCGCGCCAGAACCATCATCAGCAAAAAGCCAAGCCCGATGAGCACGGGCATGGCGGCAAAATAGATCTGGATCATCGGCGTCATCTTGTTGGCGAGGCCAAAGGCAAAATTGACCAGGACGGACAGGACGATGAATGGCCCGCTCAGGCGCAGCGCCAGCATGGACGCACCGGTGAGCGCATCCGCCATTTCCGACATGGAGAAGCGCGTCGGGAATCCGGTGCCCGGCGGCACGACCTCGTAGGACGAGATCAGTCCGCGAATGACCTCGAGATGAAG
>CAIWVR010000572.1 GCA_903916165.1 uncultured Hyphomicrobiales bacterium
GCTGGAGAACGGCGACGCCCTGGTGCGCGCGCTCCATGCGCATCATGTGCGCTTCACCGAGAGCGTCGAGCAGAGCAAGGCGATTGGCCGGTTCCGCGGCTTTCACATTGTCATTGCGGCAAGCGGCATGTGCGAGGCCGGTCGCATCCGTCATCATCTGAAGAACTGGCTCTGGCGCGATGAGGGCACCGTGCTGCTTGTCGGATTCCAGGCGCAGGGCACGCTCGGGCGCATCCTGCACGACGGGGCAACGCGCGTGCGCATCCAGGGCGAGGAAATCCAGGTGCGGGCGCAGATCCGGTCGCTCGATGTCTATTCAGGTCACGCCGATGCCAGCCAGCTGGCGCGCTGGATCGCCGGGCGCGGCGTGATTTCGGGCAATCTGTTTCTTGTGCATGGCGAGGAGGAGGCGCTGGCGGGGCTCGCGCGCCGCGTCGGCCCGGAAGCGATCCTCACGCCGGAGCTGGACGAGTCCTATGATCTCGGCGGCGAAAGCGCACGCCTGCTCGAGGGCTTGCGCCCGCGCCGCATGGATCCCGCACAGGCGGGCCGGCCCGACTGGCACAATGACGCCTCAAGGCTGATGCTGGACATTTCCGACACTCTGGGCAGCGCGACGGATGAAAAGACGCGCGGGATCCTCATCCGCCGCTTGCGACGTGCGCTGGAGGCTGAGAAAGGCTAAGGGCCTACCAGCGCGGCTTCACGCCCTTTTTGCGCCATTGCTCGCCGTGACGGGCCTGCGTATGGCGGGCGTAACGGGCGAAGATCTCGCCCCTCACGTAACCGTGGATCGGATCTTCCCCGGTTGCCTTTGCGACCGGCACAGGTGCCGGTTCCGGCGCGGCCATGACAATTTCCCCGGCTTCCGGAGGCCGGACAACGAACGGCGCCGGGTCTTCGCGGGGCGCGCGTGGACGGCGCCCCCGCCTGGGGCGCTCCACCTCCGCCTCGGCGAGGAGGCGCGAGATGTGATCATCCTCATTCAGGCTTTGCAGAATGCGACGCGGCGGCTCGACGACAACGGATACGGGCGGGACATCTCCCCCCTCTGACCCGTCCGGCTCCGGTGCGGGGCGCGAGAAGAGCGCGTCAGCCGCACGCATGGCAGCGCCATAGCTGTCGACATCTTCGCTTTCTTGAAACGAAGGCCATTCCGGTGCCGATTTTGGTGCCTCATCCTCCAGCGCCATCCTGCTGATGGTGCTGGACAGGGACGCCGTCGCATGGGTGATGGGATTGCCCATGGGCTTGCGCCCGGCGCGACGCGTTTCGACTGCGAATGGCTTGATGGGTTTGCGCATGCCATGCTCTGACGGGAAAGGCCCCGTGGGGACGCGGCCACCCTGACCGTCCCCTTCAACGCACCCGCCACGCCACCATTACATGACACAGCGTCCGTCTGCCGAAGGGGCGCGGAGGGGGGCGAATCGCCACATCTCCATTGATAGGCGATTTCCGGCCTGTCGCACAGGCCGGGACAGCACGGCTGAATCAGTTCACGGAGGCCATGTCGGAGAACATCTCGTCCTCGTCGGGCTCAGGCAAAATGATCTGGTCGGACGAGAACAGGTAGCCCGAGCCGCGCACGCTGCGCAGGTTCACATCATAGCCGGAATCGCGCAGCTTCTTGCGCAGACGGCTGACCGAAATGTCGAGCGCGCGGCTGACTTCCACGGAGCGGACACCGATCACCTTGGCGAGTTCGGCGCGATCCACCACGCGACCCGCGCGCGACGTGAAAATCCGCAGCAGCTTGAACTCCATCGCCGTGATCGGCACATTCTTGCTGCCATTGGCGGTGATGATGGCGCGCAGCGCCTGATCGACACGAATGTCGCCAAAAGCCCAGATCGTGTCATTGGGCGAGACGCTGGTAACCTGCGACGACATCATGCGACGCATGCGCAGCAGCAATTCGCGCAATTCGATCGGCTTTGTCATATAGTCATGCGCGCCCTTTTCGAGCGAGATGACGCGATCGAGCGCCTGGCTGCGGGCCGAGATCACCATGCAGGGGATCTTCTGGTTGACGATCTCCGGCAACAGATCGATGCCATCGCCATCCTCAAGGCCGAGATCGAGGAGCACGATCTGCGGCTTCAGCAAGTTCACGGCACGCCGACCGGCACTGACCGTGTCGGCCTCGAACACCTTCATGCCATTTCCTGAAAGATAGATGCTGATCATCTGGCGGA
>CAIWVR010000573.1 GCA_903916165.1 uncultured Hyphomicrobiales bacterium
GGCTCCGTGCTGGCCGAAGGCCCGCTCGACGTGGTGAGCGCCGATCCGCGCGTCATCGAAGTCTATCTGGGGCGCTGACCGTGGCGGCGTCCGGACGTGGCCCGCATGGATCCTGGCTTGGGCTGGACAGACCTTTCACTGACCTCGGCTCGGGGCTAAGATTGCTGAAGCCAAAACGGCTAAATTCGAGGTCGCATGGCAAGGCGACGTCATTTTTTCAGGGGTAAATTCATGGCTCAAAAAATATTGCTCAAGCATCCGCAAACCGGGCTCGTCACGACTGGCTTTTACGGCTTCTCGTGGACGACGCTTTTCTTCGGTTTCTTCCCGGCGCTATTCCGCAAGGATTTCCTGACCTTCGTCGTCGGCTTCGCGATTTACACGCTGGTCGCCATCATCACAGTCGGACTTGGTGCCATCGTCGCCTCGATCGCCTGGGCCTTCATGTACAACAAATATTTCACGCGCAAACTGATCGCCCAAGGTTACCGACTGGCCGATGCGGACACGGCGAATCAACTCGCCGCCTCGGCGCTTGGAGTGAGTCTCGACCCTATGCCGACCGCCACGCCAGCCAACGTTTAAGGAGCCCCATGCTCGCCGTCGAAAACATCGATCTGTTCTACGGCGCGGCGCAGGCGCTGCGCTCCGTGTCGCTGAAAGCCACGCCCGGGCGCGTGACCTGCGTGATGGGGCGCAATGGCGTGGGCAAAACCTCCCTGATGCGCGCGATCTGCGGGCATCAGGCTATCGCAGGCGGGCGTATCCTGTGGGAGGGGCAGGATATTTCGAAGCTCGCCCCGCATGCCCGGGCCAGACGCGGCATCGCCTTCGTGCCGCAGGGCCGCGAGATCTTTCCGCTGCTCACGGTGCGCGAGAATCTGGAAACGGGCTTCGCGCCGGTGAAACGCGCCGATGCTTTCGTGCCCGACGAGATCTACGATCTCTTTCCCGTGCTGAAGGACATGCTGTGGCGGCGTGGCGGCGACCTGTCGGGCGGGCAGCAGCAGCAACTTGCCATCGGCCGGGCGCTGGTGACGCGCCCGCGCCTGCTCGTGCTGGATGAGCCGACCGAGGGCATCCAGCCCTCGATCATCAAGGACATCGGCCGCGCCATCGACTATCTGCGCTCCAAGGGTGACATGGCCATCGTGCTGGTCGAGCAATATTTCGAATTCGCCCGCGACCTCGCCGATGATTTCGCCGTGATGGACCGCGGCGCCGTGGTGATGGCGGGTGACAAAGCCTCTCTCGTGGAGAAAGATGTCCGCAGCCGCCTCTCGGTCTGAGAGCGGCCAGACCTGTCTGCCGGAATGACCCCTTGAACGCGCCTTTCAACCCCGGACACCTGTCAGCCTCCGCGCGCGCGCGCGGCGCCATCCGGGCGCGTTTTTCGCGCGCGGGCGCGCGGTCCTGCCTGAGCGACCTGTTCGAGGCCGGCGGCCTGCGCCTGCGCTTTCCACGCAATGCGCAATCCTGCGAGGCGGTGATCGTCAACACCGGCGGCGGGGTGATCGGCGGCGACAGCGCCGCCCTGTCCTTTGCGGCGGACGCGGGCGCCGATGTGACGCTCACCACGCAAGCGGCGGAAAAGATCTATCGCGCGCAAAACATCCCCGCGCAGATCGCCCTCGATCTCACGGCCGCCAATGGCGCGCGCCTCGAATGGCTGCCGCAGGAAACCATCCTCTTCGACGGCGCCAAACTCACCCGCACCTTCTCGCTCGACATGCACAACAGCGCGCGCGTGACGCTGCTGGAGGCGACCGTGTTCGGGCGCCTCGCCATGGGCGAGCACAGCATCACCGGCCACCTTTGCGACCGCTGGCGCCTGCGCCGCGATGGCAGGCTCGTCTTCGCCGAAGACCAGCGCCTCACGGGCGAGGTCGGCTCCATGCTCGACCGCCAGAGCTGCGGCGCTGGCGCCCGCGCCACCGCGCTGCTGCTGCATATCGCGCCCGATGCGGAGGCACTTCTCGAACCTGTGCGCGAGAGCCTTGCCAGCGCGACCTGCGAGGCGGGTGCCAGCGCGTGGAATGGACTGCTCGCCATTCGCCTGCTGTCGCCCGCCCCGGAAACAATGCGCGCGACGCTGAAACCCCTACTCGACATCCTGCGCGGGCGCCCTGCCCCGCGCGTCTGGCAATAGACGGAGACCAGTATGAACCTCACCCCGCGCGAGAAAGACAAATTACTCATTGCGCTCGCCGCCATGGTGGCGCGCAACCGCTTGGCGCGCGGCGTCAAGCTGAACCACCCGGAAGCCATCGCGCTGATCACCGATTTCGTGGTGGAGGGTGCGCGCGACGGGCGCAGCGTTGCTGACCTCATGGAAGCGGGCGCGCATGTCGTCACACCCGACATGGTGATGGAGGGCATCGCCGAAATGATCCACGACATCCAGGTCGAGGCGACCTTTCCCGATGGCACCAAGCTCGTCACCGTGCATGAGCCGATCCGCGGTTCGGCCTCGCAGGACGTGCCCGGTGCCGTGATTCCGGGCGCGGGCGATGTGGCGATGAACGCGGGCCGCGCGACGATCACGCTGCATGTCGCCAACACCGGCGACCGTCCCATTCAGGTGGGCAGCCATTATCATTTCTCCGAGACCA
>CAIWVR010000574.1 GCA_903916165.1 uncultured Hyphomicrobiales bacterium
CCGCCGATGAAGAATACGAGAATGGCCAGAATGAACACGCCGCGCTGCGGATCGCTGGCGAAGGAATGCACCGATGTCAGCACGCCCGAGCGGACGAGAAACGTGCCGAGCAGCGACAGCGAAAAGGCGAGGATGGCCAGAAAAATCGTCCAGATCTTCAGCGCGTCGCGCTTTTCCATCACCGCCGCGCTGTGCAGCAGCGCCGTGCCTGCAAGCCAGGGCATGAGCGAGGCGTTTTCGACCGGATCCCAGAACCAGAAGCCGCCCCAGCCCAGCGTATAATAGGCCCAGTAGGAGCCCATTGCGATGCCCAGCGTCAGGAAGATCCAGGCGACCAGTGTCCAGGGGCGCACATAGCGCGCCCAGGCCGCATCGATGCGGCCAGAGATCAGCGCCGCAGCAGCAAAGGAGAAGGTGATCGAAAAGCCGACATAGCCAACATAAAGCAGTGGCGGGTGGATCGCGAGGCCCGGGTCCTGCAGGAGTGGATTGAGATCGCGGCCCTCGATGGGCGCCGGCAGCAGGCGCGCGAACGGGTTCGACGTCAGCAGCACGAACAGCAGGAAGGCGGCCGACAGCCAGCTCTGAACGGCGAGCACGAGCGCGCGCAGATCGTCGGGCATGCCGCGCGAGACCAGCGCCAAAGTCGCGCCAAACAGCGCGAGGATCAGCACCCACAGCAGCATCGAGCCTTCGTGATTGCCCCAGACGCCGGAGAATTTGTAGAGCAGCGGCTTCAGCGAATGCGAATTCTCGAAGACGTTGACGACCGAGAAGTCCGACGTGACATAGGCGTAAGTCAAGGCCGCAAACGACAGCGCGATCAGCAGGAATTGCATGACGGCGGCGGGCTGCGCCATTGCCATCAGGGGCGCGTCATGGCGCAGCGCGCCAACCAGCGGCGCTAGGCCCTGCACGATGGCCAGCGCCAGCGCCAGAACCAGTGCGTAATGTCCGATCTCGACGATCATGCGACCTTTTCCTCCGGACTATTTCTTGCCGTCGTTCCAGACGCCCTGCTGTTTCAGACTGTCGGCGACCTCACGCGGCATGTAATTTTCATCATGCTTGGCCAGCACACTGTCGGCGCGAAACACGCCATTGACCAGCTGGCCTTCGGCCACCACGCCCTGCCCTTCGCGGAACAGATCGGGAAGCAGCCCGGCATAGGTCACTTTCACCTCGGTCCGATTGTCGGTGATTGCGAAGGACACGTGGCGATCGTCCGATTTCAGCACCGAGCCCGGCTGCACGAGCCCGCCGATCCGCATCCGCGCATCGGGACGCATCTGCGCGGTTTTGGCGGCCAGTTCGCTCGGCGTGACGAAGAACACGACACCGTCGCGAAAGGCAAACAGCGCAAGACCGATGGCGACGCCGATGACGGCGAGCGCAGAGGCGATGAGGGTGAGACGACGGCCCTTGCGTGTCATGTCAGCCTTTCAATCCCAGTTCTTCGGCGAGCGCATCAATGCGGCTCAAGCCATCAGGATTGGCGCGGAGCGCGCCACGCGCCTTGGCGAGCGCGGCTTTCGCGAGGTCATTTTCCTGCAGCACCTTGTAGGAGCGCAGCAGACGCAGCCAGCCCTCGACATCGGTACCATCGGCATCGAGCCGTGCGGCCAGACCATCGACCATGCTGCGGATCATCGCGCGCTGCTCGACGCTCGGCATGGCCCGCACGGCATCCGCCATCTCGCCTTTCGGGGTGCCGTCGAGGGCCGGCGGTGTGCCGCCAAGGCCAAGGATACGGGCCCGCACGACCGGCTGCCAGGGGGCATCGGGCGGCGTGCCTTTCGCCAGCTGCGTATAGGCGTCGAGGGCACCGTTGCGGTCGCCGCCCTGCTCGCGCGCCAGCGCCATGTAAAAGAACGCCACCGGATGGCCGGGCTGCAGGTCCAGCACTCTGGCAAAAACATCCTGCGCCTGCGCGGTGACGGCCTCCTGCGCCGCAAAGACCAGCGCCTCGCCCTGCGCGGTGAGGCGCTCGGGCGTTTCGCCCAGCACGCGGCTGGCGTTGCCGAAGGCGCGGGCGGCGTCATCATAGCGGCCCATCTTCATGTAAACAGGCCCGAGAATCTCCCAGCCGCGGCCATCATCGGGGCTGGCGGCGAGATGATCCTCGATCTTGCGAACGGCCGACTGCACCTCGACCTGGCCCTGCCGCTCCGCCACGCGCGAAGACAGCGGCTGGTCGGGCATATCGGGACGCCCAAGCGCGGCGTAGAGGACGAGAGAGATCGCCGGAATGGCCACCAGTGCGGCGATGGAGCCGACGCGTGCGCCAAGCCGCGACGTTGGCTCCGCGACAGGCGCGTCGGCGGCGAGCAGGAGACGGCGTCCGGCCTCTGCCTTGGCGGCCTGGGCATCGGCGGGGGTGAGGAACCCCAGCGCCACGTCGCGATCGATCCCCTCGATCTGCGAACGATAGAAGTTGACGTCTGGCGTGCGCTCGCCAGACCCGCGTGCCTGACCCAGGGGCCACAGCACGGCGAGCACGACGGCACCCGTCATCAAAGCAAAAGCGGCCCAGATCATGCTTGCCTTCTACCCTGTCGCCGCGCCCGCGGCAAAGGACGAATAGGGCCGCATCCCCGTCCACTCAAGCGGCAGGAAGCCGCAGGATGGCGCGAAGACCGCCTTCAGGGCTGGCGCTCAGCGAAAATTGACCGGCATAGACCGCGGCCAGATCGGCCACGATGGACAGGCCCAGCCCCGAGCCGGGCTTGGTCTCGTCCAGCCTGCGGCCCCGCTTCATCGCCTGCGCGCGCTGGTCTTCGGCAAGACCCGGACCGTCATCGTCGATGGTGACATGCAGAAAATCCTGCCCGCCCGCTTCCGCCGCCGGATCGATGGCCAGTTGCACGCAGACATTCGCACGGGCCCATTTGCCAGCATTGTCGAGCAGGTTGCCGAGCATTTCCTCGAGATCCTGCTGCTCGCCACGAAAGCGCGGGGCACCTTCGAGCCGCAGGTCGAAGTCCAGC
>CAIWVR010000575.1 GCA_903916165.1 uncultured Hyphomicrobiales bacterium
CGCTCCTCGCAATGACGGCGAATGGATGTTGTCGAACGCGCTACCGCAGCACAGTCGCCTTCACCCACCAGTTCGAATGATCGCGACGGATCACCTTGGCCGCCGTTGCGGCCTGACGGCAGGTGTCGAACAGCGCAAAACAGGTGGCGCCCGAACCTGACATGCGCGCCAGCCTGACACCGCGCGCGGCGGCCAGAACTGCGAGACAATGACCGATGACGGGTGCCAGCGCGCTGGCGGCATCCTCCATATCGTTGCGCGCGCCCTTCAGTGCCGCCAGCAATGCGTCGCGTTCGGGTGCGTCGATGATCTGCGGATGCTCGCCGCCATCGAGCGATTGCCCCGGCTGCAGCCCGAGGCCGGCGAAGACGCGCTTGGTCTCCAGCGGCACGCCGGGATTGACCAGCACGCCAAACAGCGGCGGCAGGCGCATCAGCGGTCCAAGGATCTCGCCACGTCCGCGCATCATCCGCGCTTGTGCGCGCAGGCAGACCGGAATGTCCGATCCCGTCTCGCAGGCCGCGGCAAACAGGCGGGGGTCGTCGAGCGACAGATGATTGGCGCGCGCGAGAAGCCGCAGGGCTGCAGCCGCATCCGACGAGCCGCCGCCGACGCCCGCCGCCACCGGCAGGCGCTTGACGAGATGAAAGGCACCGCTGCGCAGGCCCGGAACACGGGCCGCCAGCGCCTGCGCGGCGCGTGCCACGAGATTGTTGTCGTCAGCCCCGGCGGCAAGCGCCGTCGGCCCATCAACGCGCAGAGAGAATGCGTCACCCGGTGCCAGCGACAGAGTGTCCGCGGCACCGGCGAAGACAACCAGACTTTCAATTTCGTGCCAGCCATCGGCGCGGCGACGTGGCACATGCAGCGTCAGATTGACCTTCGCGGGCGCGCGTTCAAGCAGCAGGCCGGGCGCCATGAAAGATCAGCCGCCGCTCTTCGATTCATCAGCCGACGCTGGCGCGCGCTCGTCGCTCGCCGCCTTGGGTGCCGGCTCGTCGGGCAAGCCGGCCTCGATCTTGGGCAGGATCTTTTCCAGATCTTCCGGCTCGGGGTTGAGATCGCGCGCGTGGTTCCACTGGAACTTCGCCTCGAGCTTGCGGCCGACCCGCCAATAGGCGTCGCCCAGATGATCGTTGATCACGGGATCGGCCGGTTTCAGCTCGATGGCCTTTTCCAGCTCCCGCACGGCTTCCGGATATTGGCCGAGGCGGTAATAGGCCCACCCCAGACTGTCAATAATATAGCCATCGGTCGGGCGCAGCTCGACCGCGCGGCGCAGCATCTTGAAGGCCTCGGACAGGTTCAGGCCCTGGTCGACCCAGGAATAGCCAAGATAATTGAGCACCAGCGGCTGGTCGGGAAACAGCTCCAGCGCCTTGCGGAAATCAGCCTCCGCCTGCGCCCAGCGCTTCGAGCGTTCGAAGGCAATGCCACGGAAATAATAGGTCGACCAGTCGCTGCGCGCGCCATCAGACAGCAAGAGCGCGCGCGTGTAGGTCACGGCGGATTCCGCGAACTGCTTGCGCGAGCGCTGCAGGTTGGCCAGCGCGAGCACAGCCTCGGGATCCTGCGGGCGCTCGTCGACAATGGCCTTGAGATGTTTCAGCGCCTCTTCGGTCTTGCCCTCGCCCTCCAGCAGCAGGCCGATCTGCACATCTGAATTGTCGCGCAGGGGCGACGCTTCAGGCACCAGCTCATAGACACGGATCGCCTGTTCACCCTGCTTGAGGCGTTCATACACATCAGCCAGCGTGACGATCGCCAGACCCTGCTGCGGATCCATGAACAGCGCAAGGCGCAGATAGATCATGGCAGCGAGATCGTCGCTCTGGCGACCGCCGACGGAGCCCAGTCCGTACAGGACTTCAGCGGCACCCTTTTCGGCATCGGCGATGACGGGCGGAATCGGCTTGCCCCCCGCCAGCGCGGCCATGCCGGCGCGAATGACGGGATGGCGCGGCAGCAATTTGTCGAAAGCCTCATAGGCGCGCTTGGCCTCGGGCAGATCGCCGCTGCGCGCCATGATGCGGGCATAGGCATCGACAATGTGCAGCGTCGTCTTCTCGGCCTCATAGATGATCTTGATGCGCTTCACCGCCTCGGCCTTCTGGCCGTTGAGGTCGAACATCAAAGCCGCATGATAATCGCGGAACAGGCCAAAACGGTCATCACGCAGCTTGTCGATCGTCTCGATCGCACGCTTGGGATCATTGGCACCGATATAGGTCCAGCCCGACAGCAGGGTCGCCGTAATGTCGCGCTGACGTCCGCCGCCGCCGTTGGAGAAGGACGTCCGCGCGGCCTGATAGCGCTTGGCCTTCATGGCCTTGGTGCCAAGCACAAGATGGGCGAGGCCGTTTTTGGTGTCGCGCTTGATCACGCGGTCAGCGAGAAGACCTGCATCATTCATATTGCCATTGGCCAGTGCCGCAACAAAGGCGCGTTCCAGCAATTCGCCATTGCGTGGATCGAACCGCAGCGCCTCGCGGAAATAGGCTGCGGCCGCCGCTGTGTCGCGCTGGGCACCGGCCGAGAGGGCGGAGAGATAATTGCCCGCTGACGTTGTCGAAATTTCGATGGTCGCGGGCGGCAGGGGCGACCGCGCCTGCGCGCTCGCGCCCGGCGTCCACAGCAGGGCCGCCAACGCGACCCCCGTGAGAGGGGAGCGGAGCAAGCGGGCCTGTCTGAAATTATGCGGCACGGGCAGGTCTTTCTGAGGATCGCCTGATGCGGCGCGTCCGGAACTGGAACAGCTCCGAAGCAGCGTGCAAATGAAGCTTGGAACATGGCCGTTTTGAGCCGACTCGGCAAGAGCTTGCCGGGCGTGCGCGCAAGACGGGGTGGCGCTCAGAGGCCGGACGCGATGCGCCGCGCTTCACGCAGCGTCAAACGTGAGCGCCGCGCCTGGCCTTCGTCGGTATGCGGAAAATCGATGCGGAAATGTCCGCCCCGGCTTTCCTCCCGCGCCAGCGCGGCGGCGCCGATGAGAAGCGCGGTCGCGCACATATTCTTGATCAGCTGGTCGCGGGCTTCCTGCTCAATGGCGGCGATCACGCCAAGTGCACGGCGCAGACCGGCGCTATCGCGCAGCACACCGCATCCGCTCGTCATCGTGTCGCGCAATCGTTCCTCGAGATGGGGCTGCGCCAGAAAAGGCGTTTGCGGGACAGGACTGCGCAGGAAGGATTCAACCAGCCCGATGTCGAAAGTCTGCTCGTCGCGCGCCGACAGGTCGTCTGCCACGCGGGCCGCGAAGACGACAGCTTCCAGCAGAGAATTGGACGCGAGGCGGTTGGCACCATGCACGCCGGTCGCGGCGACCTCGCCAATGGCCCACAGACCACCCAGCGACGTGCGCCCGCGCGCATCCGTCCAAACACCGCCCATGTGATAATGCTCCGCAGGGCAGACCGGAACGAGGTCCATCGCCGGATCGAGCCCCGCCGACAGACAGATTTCGGCAACGGTCGGAAAATGATCGCCGAATCGGACACCCGGATGGACACGCCCGTCCAGAAAGGCACCCCGTCCTTCCTGGATCTCGACAAAAATGCCCCGTGCGACAATGTCGCGCGGGGCCAGTTCGGCATCGGGATGGAGGTCGACCATGAAACGATGGCCGGCACGATTGACGAGGATCGCGCCCTCGCCCCGCAAAGCTTCCGTCGCCAGAGGCGCGGGATCGCGGCCGATGTCGATGGCGGTCGGGTGGAACTGCACGAATTCAGCATCGGCAACGATGGCACCGGCGCGCGCCGCCATGGCGAGGCCGAGCCCGCGCGCTTCAGCGGGATTGGTGGTGACACGATAGAGATGGCCAATGCCGCCGGTCGCCAGGATGATCGCGCTGGCGGCAAGCTTGTCCCGTCGGCCTTCGGCATCACGCAACATCACGCCGATCACGCGGCCATTATGGGTGATGAGATCTTCCACCGTGCGGTCTTCCAGGACCTCGATGGAGGGCGTCTCGCGCACGCGCGAGATCAGCGCCTGCATGATGGCCTTGCCAGCCACGTCGCCCTGCACGCGCACAACACGACGCTCGCCATGGGCGGCCTCGCGTGATTGCGCGAGACGGCCTTCGAGATCGCGGTCGAACGGAACGCCATAGGCCAAGAGCTCGTCGATGCGGGCACCGGCCTCCAACGCCATGCCCAACACGATCTCGCGGTCGCAGATCCCGACACCGGCGAGCAGCGTGTCGCGCGTGTATTTTTCGGGCGTGTCGCCCTCACTGATGGCCGCAGCGATCTCGCCTTGCGCCCAGGCGGACGAGGCCCCCGCCCCGAGCGGCACCGGTGCGACAATGGTGACCCGCTTGGGCGCGAGTTTGAGCGCGCAAAAGAGCCCGGCAAGGCCGCCGCCGACGATGAGGATGTCAGAACTGGGCATGTCGGGCTTTGATCCTGTCTCTCTGTTCGTCAGTGCAAGCCAAGCGAGGCACCCCAGAAGCCATATGTGCAGCTCCGGAGTGCTTCATCGCCTCACGGCTCCGCGCTGACGGTGCCGGGGCGTCGTCGCATCGTCCCATGACGACCGATTTCGACCCGCCCCGTCAACCAAGATCGATCATCCGCTGCACGCTACGGCGCGCGCGCGCCGCCAGCGCCAGGTCGACCGTGACTTCCTCGCGCAGATAAACGAGACTTTCCAATATCTTAGGCAATGTGATGCGCTTCATGTGCGGGCACAGGTTACACGGCCGCACGAAATCCACGCCCGGCGTTTCGGATGCGACATTGTCCGCCATCGAGCATTCGGTAACCAGCAGCACGCGACGCGGCAGGTTCTTCTTCACATAATCGATCATCGCCGCCGTCGACCCGGCAAAGTCGGCGACCTCCACCACTTCGCGCGGACATTCGGGATGGGCGATGATCTTCAGGTCCGGATCGCCCTCGCGATAGGATGCGATCTCGGCAGCCGTAAAGCGCTCATGCACCTCGCAGGCACCCGTCCAGGCAATGATCTTCACCTTGGTCTGCGCTGCGACATTCTGCGCAAGATAGCGATCCGGCAGGAAGATCACGCGATCGACGCCGAGGCTCTCGACCACTTTCACCGCATTGGACGAGGTGCAGCAAATGTCCACCTCCGCCTTCACTTCGGCGGAGGTGTTCACATAGGCGACGACCGGAACGCCGGGATATTTCGCACGCAGCGCACGCACGTCGGCACCCGTGATGCTCTCGGCCAGCGAGCAGCCTGCCTTCGCATCGGGAATCAGGATGGTCTTGTTCGGGTTCAGCAGCTTCGACGTCTCCGCCATGAAGTGCACGCCGCCCTGGACGATGATGTCGGCTGTCGATTCGCCCGCGAGACGCGCGAGCTGCAGCGAATCGCCGACCACATCCGCCACGCAATTGTAGATCTCGGGCGTCTGGTAATTATGCGCGAGAATGACCGCATTGCGCTGGCGCTTGAGATCATTGATGGCCTTCACATAGGGCGCATGGAAGGGCCACTCGACCGGCGGGATGACGCGCTTCACCTTCTCGTAAAGATGCGCGGTTTCGCGCTCCACTTCGGGCGTCCAGCTGAGGTCGGGCATGGGCACGACACCATAACGGAGCGCCGCATCGGAGAGGCCGACAGGCGGCAGGGTCACCGCGCTCGTGGTGAAATCAGTCCGGGGCTGCGCCTGCATGGAGACCTCCACACTTATGCTCGATATGAGTATAATTAGATCCGTAAAAATCGCCCGGGCGCGAGCCGAGGCGCGGACGGCCTTTCGACCTTGGATCATTGATATACTCTCTCCGAGCATAAACCTAGCGTTCTTTTGGTACCTTCCCTGCGCGTCGGCACCGGGAACGGATAAAAATTGCGTGTGGGGCAAGACTTGCCCTTGTCTCAGGCCAGGCAATCGGGGCAAGACAAGGCCATGTTGTTCGTCACCGTCGCTTTCTTCATGGCCACGCTGTTCATCGGCGGAGCCCAGACCGTTCAGGGGCAGGTCCCTCAGGGCCTGTCATTCATGGCCGCTGGCCTGTTCGCCTTCTGGGCCGGATCGTCGCTGAAACTCGCGGTCTTCGCGCCCTCGGCACCGCCGCGCCGCGTCGGTGTCATCATGGCTGTGGTCTTGATCGCCACCGCCCTGGCGGTGACGCTGCTCTCGGGCGTGCATTTCGACGCCTACGGCCACGACATGCCAGGCTATGCCTGGGTGCTCGCCGGCTTGATCGGCGGGATTATGGGCACCAAGCGGCGGCGCTACATCGTGCCGCCCGAAGCGCAGGCCTGACGGCGAGCACAGCGCGCATCGTAAAGATGGATTGCCGCGTCGCCTTCGGCTCCTCGCAATGACGGGGCTGAATTACGTCTGACCTGGCCGCAGCTTGTAGAAAATGTGCTGGCCGATCTTGTCGGTCTTCTTCAGCCGCCGCGACCAGCCGGGGCGGACATATTGCGCATGATAATGCGTCGCCGTGCCGACATGATCCACATAGGTACGACCCTGCAGGACATCGCGCGCGATGCGCCGGGCGGCGGCCCACGGGCCCGCCTCGGTGACGCGCAGCGAGCGGCCCTCGCAGGCGAAGGAAAACTGACAGGCCTTGTAGCGCTGCGCATTCTGGAACACGACGCCGCAGACCGAGGTCGGATAGAGACCGCTCGACACGCGGTTGAGCACCACCTGCGCCACGGCCGCCTGCCCGGCTTCGGGCTCGCTGCGGGCCTCGAAATAGATGGCCTGCGCGAGACAATGTGCTTCCCTCGACTCGTGGCTCGGATCGACCAGCGAGGCATAATCGGGCCGCCGCACACGCGCCATAAGCGTTGCCTGCGGAGCGGCGGGTTCTTCCAGCTTCGCCAGCACAGGCACATTGGCGGCCATCTGTGATGCCAGCAAGGCCGTGGCGTTGATGGGTGTATCGACGGAAGCGGGCGTCGACGAGGCGAGTGCGACCGCGCGCGGCGTTGCGGGCGTGGCACCATCGAACACCGTGACGCGCTGGGTCGCGGCGGCCGCGCGCAGGGCTGGACGGCTCGTTGTGGTGGGCGTCACGGCGCTGGCGGATGGCGTGGCGGCACCTGCGGCAGGTGCC
>CAIWVR010000576.1 GCA_903916165.1 uncultured Hyphomicrobiales bacterium
CAAAGCCGGTTCAGTGGTACACTTTGTCTCCGCTGTTCATACTAACAAGCCTCTCTTCGATCATCGCTATTGCAGCAATTTCCGATCTTCCAACAGCCTTTCCGCCGAAATTTAAAAATCGTTCGCCCTCCAACCCGGTAACGGGGGCTAATCTTGGGTTTCCCTTCCCCCCCCGGGGGGCACCCAGGAATTTTTTGGCGGTATCCGTCTGCGGTCTGGCTGCACCGACAGTCCTCGCGGGAAGAGTTCTTGATAGGAATAATTTTGGTGGAGCATTTAGTGGGGCATGACCTGCCCTTAAATCAAAAACCTATTGTTTTTGAATAGGTTAGGCGAATTTTTTGGCGGAAGGGGTGGGATTCGAACCCACGGTAGGCTTTCACCTACGGCGGTTTTCAAGACCGCTGCCTTAAACCACTCGGCCACCCTTCCGCGCCTTGTCTGTCTAGGAGGGGCGGGCGGCAAGGTCAATCGGGTTTGTTCCTCGCGCTTTTGTGTCGGATCTGAATTCCCCAATCATCGTAGACAGGGTGGGGAAAACAAGGGATGGCAGCATGCGCATTGTTCGGGTTCGCCACGCAAGCCTCGCGCTGCTGGCAATTTGTGCGGCACACGCGGCACGTGCTGACCAACCTCTTGCCGGCGCAGCGCTTGACCGGACCGTGTCCGGGCGGCGCATTTTTTTGGAGACACCGCTTGGGGGTGAATTTCCGCTGAATTACTATGCCGATGGACGTATCGACGGGCAGGGGGAAGCTGCCGGCTTTGGCCGGTTCGTGCGCCCCAACGACAGCGGGCGCTGGTGGGTGTCTGGCGAGAAACTCTGCCAGAAATGGACCAAATGGTACGACGGCAAGGTGTTCTGCTTCACCCTGCAAAAGGTCAGCCAGGACAGGCTTGCCTGGCGCCGCGACGATGGCCTTGAGGGTCTCGCGCGCATCGGCCGATAGGTGCCAGTCCAGTCGAAACCAACCGGGCACCGAAAGGCGCGGCTTCCATTCGCCCCATTTTGGTCTCATTTGGAAGGCCTAGCTGTCGATATGGGCACCATTGTCTGCTTGACCCAGGACAGTCCCGTGGCGCATACGCGTCCCGGGTAAGAACCATTCCTTAACCCACATCGCGCAAAGGTGTGGATCGTAGCGGTTGCCGCTTGCGATTTTCTCCTTTGCCCATGGACGGGAGGAAAAATTGGGGCAGCGACCGATGCGCGTCCGGTGGAAAAAAGGTTTTGCGTACCGCCCTATGCGTGCTGACACCCTGTTCATGAACGTTGCTCCATGCGCGCCTGCTTCGCGCATTTTCGGCGTTGCGTTTCTCCTCGCCGCCGCACTTGCCGGCTGCTCGCAGGCACCCAGCGGACAACGCTCGAAAGAGTTTTTCCCGGCATCAATTTATGGAGCTGCAAGCCCGAAGGTTGTCGAAGATGGCGAACCCGTGCCGCGCGGAGGCGGACGCTATCTCGTGGGTAAGCCCTACACGATCGCCGGACGGGTCTATACCCCGAAGGAAGTGGCGATCAACGCGTCACAGACCGGCAAGGCGTCATGGTATGGCGCAGCCTTCCACGGCAGGCGGACCTCGAACGGTGAGGTCTATGACATGCGCTCTGTCAGCGCGGCGCACCCGACATGGCCGCTCCCGAGTTATGTGCGCGTCACCAACACCGGCAATGGCCGCTCGATGATCGTACGCCTGAATGATCGCGGTCCATTCCATTCGAGCCGCATCATGGACGTGTCGTCACGTGTCGCCGAGGCGCTCGATTTCAAGCGCATGGGCACTGCCAATATCAAGGTCGATTTTGTCGGCAAGGCCGGGCTCGCCGGCTCCGACGACCAGATTCTGATCGCGAGCCTGCGCACGGACGGGCGCCCCGCAGTGTTGGACGGCCCGCGCCCAACCATGATTGCTGAAGCTGCTGAACCGGCGCGCGCCAAGGTGCCCGACGGGCCGCGCTGGTCTTTCTTCGAGCCCAACCCCGCGCCCGCCGAGGCCGGGGCCACGAGTGTCGCACGGCAGGAACCTGCGGCACTTTCACCTGCTGGCGGAATGGCCGCGTTTCTCGATGTGCTGCCGCCGCCGCGTCCGGCCTCCCTCGGGCTGGCACCACAGCAAGCCTTTGCCGCACCCGAAGCGACGCGCGTGGCGGCGGTTGCGCCAGCCCGAGCCATTGCAGCGAGCGTTGGCCCGTCTTCTGCGCCGGGCTTCCCGCCGCTCCCGCCGGTTCGCCCGCGCTCTCTCTATTGATCCGCACGTTCTGAAATAAGGTGTCTCTTTGCGTCCGCACGTTGCTTTTGCAGGCGCGTCGGTGCACATTTTGGCGAATGTGTTGAGAAGGAATTTGCAGCTTGATCGTGTGGGCAGGACGGGCTGTTTTCATCATCGTCGGCCTCATGGTCGCCGTTTTCACAGGCGCGGTGTCTTTGGGCACCGGCAATGCATGGGCACAGCAGGCGTTCCAGTCGCCCGTGCCCAATGCGATCCTGATCGACTATGACACCCGCTCCGTCCTGTTCGAGAAGAACGCCGACGAGCCTGTCTCGCCCGCGTCGCTCGCCAAGATCATGACGGCCGAGATCGTCTTCCAAGAATTGCGGGAGGGACGACTCACGCTGGACCGCACCTTCACGATTTCCGAGAACGCCTGGCGTCGCGGCGGAGCACCCGCGGGCGGCTCGTCCATGTTCGCGGCCTTGCACAGCCAGGTCCGGCTGGAAGATCTCCTGCGCGGGCTGATCATCATGTCAGGCAATGATGCGGCCATCGCCATCGCCGAAGGCATTGCCGGCACGGAAGAAAATTTCGCCGCGCTCATGACGCGCCGCGCCCGCGAGCTCGGCCTCGACAAGATGACCTTTCGAAACGCCTGGGGAAAATACGACCCCGAGCAGAAGACCCCTGTGCGCCAGCTCGCGCTGCTGGCGGAACATATCATCCGCACCTATCCCGATTATTATCACATGTTCGGGGAGAAAGAATTCACCTGGAGCAAGATCAAGCAGCAGAATCGCAATCCACTGCTGTTCATGGACATTGGCGCCGACGGCCTGAAGACAGGCAATGTCCAGGATTCCGGATTCGCGCTGGTGGGGTCCGCCAGTGAAAACGGGCAACGCGTGATTGTCGCCATCGTCGGTGCGAAATCCTCGCGCGAGCGTGCTGATGAGGCACGCAAGCTTTTGTCATGGGGGCTGCGCAGTTTTGAATCGCGTCCCCTGTTCGAGGTGAATGCCGAGGTCGGCACAGCGAGCGTCTATGGTGGGGCGAGCAGCACTGTCGAACTGGTTTCGGATCGACCCATCAAGGTGCTGCTCCCCCGCGGTTCGAGTGAGCGGCTGGTGGCGCAGATCATCTACCAGGGACCGCTGGTCGCCCCCGTGCAGCAGGGCGCGCAGGTCGCGAAACTGCGTGTCATGCGTGGCAAGGCGCTGGTGCTGGAGGCCCCGCTCGTGGCCGGGCAAAGCGTTGAAGTCGGCGCGCTCCATCAGCGAGCGCTCGATGCCAGTTGGGAACTCGGGCTTGGTCTCTTCAACAAATATGTCATCAGGAAGTGAATGCGCCGATGGTCGCATCCAAAGGCCTGCGCAAAGGGCGCTTCATCACATTCGAGGGCGGTGAGGGCTCTGGAAAATCCACGCAAGTGAAGATGCTGGTTGAGTCGCTGGCTACACGCGGTATCGAGGCCGTGGCGACACGCGAGCCGGGTGGCTCGCCCGATGCGGAAGTGTTGCGCACGGCGCTCCTCTCGGGCCTCGTCGCGCCGCTCGGCCCGGCGGCTGAAGCCATGATTTTTTCCGCAGCGCGAATCGATCATCTCGACAAACTGATCAAGCCGGCCCTGGCGCGTGGGGCCTTTGTGGTGTGCGACCGATTTGCCGATTCGACGCGGGCCTATCAGGGGGCGCTCGGTAACCTGTCCGAGAGCTTCATCGACGGGTTGGAGCACGTGACAGTGGGCGATTCCATGCCCGATCTGACCTTCATCCTCGATGTGCCCGCTGAAATTGGGCTGGCTCGCGCAGCGAGGCGACGCGGCGATGACGCAGTTGATCGCTTCGAGGCCGAGACGATCGACTTCCATCGAGCCTTGCTCGCTGCGTTCCACGATATTGCCGAGCGCAATCCGCATCGCTGCGTGATCATCGACGCCGCTCGACGACCCAATCATGTTGCAGCCCTCATCTGGCACCAAGTCGAAGCGCGACTGTTGAGCAAGACTTCCCTGACATGAGCCGCGCCAAAGACGTCGAGGCCCCGCCAGAAAGCGACCGCTTCCTTGAAGCACCACATCCGCGTGAAACGCAGGCGCTTTTCGGTCACGCGCGCGCGGAAACGCAGATTCTCGAGGCCTATCGCGCCGGGCGTCTGCCGCAGGCCTGGATCATTGGCGGTCGTGAAGGGATCGGCAAGGCGACGCTGGCGTGGCGCTTTGCGCGATTCATCCTCGTCAATCCCGATCCTGCCGCGCCTCTCGTCCAGCAGGCGACGGACCTTTCGGTCAGCGCCGACCATCCGGCGGCCAAGCGCGTCACGGCCCTGTCGCATGGCGACCTGCTGCTGGTTCGTCGCGAGTGGGACACAAAGACGAAGAAGCATTTCACCCGCATCCGCGCCGACGAGGTGCGCCGCCTGATCGACCTTTACCGGCAAGCCGCAGGCGAGGGGGGCTGGCGGATCGCCATTCTCGATGCCGCCGACGACCTCAACAAGGAGAGCGCCAACGCGCTCTTGAAGCTGATCGAGGAACCACCGTCGCGCTCGCTCTTTCTGCTGGTTGCGCATAATCCTGCCGATCTTCTGCCGACCATCCGCTCGCGCGCGCGCATGCTCATTCTCGATCCGCTGTCGACGGACGACACCATCCGCGCCATGACACAGGCGGGCGAACCCTGGAGCCGGACGACGCAAGACGACCTGCGCGCAGCCGCCGAGCGCAGTCACGGCTCGGTGCGGGCGGCCATGCGGCTGCTCGACGGCTCCGGCCTGAGTCTGGCGCGGGCTCTCGACGGTCTGCTCGGGCGTCTGCCGGAGGTCGACTGGCTCGCCGTCCATGATCTTGCCGATACGCTCACGGGCCGTGAGGCGACAGAAAGTTTCGAGACCATGATCACGGCCGTGTTCGACTGGATCGACAGCATGGTGCGCGCCCAAGCGGGGGCGGGGGCCGCCCGCCTTGCGCCCTTCGCCGAGGTATGGGAAAAGATCGCCGCGTCAGCGCGCGAAGTCGAGACGTATAATCTCGACAGACGGCCGCTCATCATGTCGATATTCGCCGACCTCGCCGCCGCGACGCGCACCGCTCGCTCCTGAGCGGCAGACAGGCCGACCGACAGGAAGTGACATGGCTGCGCGCCAGACGTTCTACATCACCACCGCCATTCCCTACGCCAACGGCGCGCCCCACATCGGCCATGCCTACGAGCGCATTGCCACCGATTCCATCGCGCGGTTTTACCGTCTCGACGGGCGAGATGTGCTGTTCGTGACCGGCATGGACGAGCATGGCCTGAAGATGCAGCAGACGGCGGCGCGCGAGGGCCTGTCCTCACAGGCGCTGGCCGATCGCACGGCTGCGCAGTTCGAGGCCATGGGCGAGACGCTCAATGCCGTGGCCGACGATATCGTGCGCACGACGCAGGAGCGCCACAAGAGGGCCTCTCAGGAAATCTGGGAGCGCATGAAGGCGCGCGGCGACATCTATCTGTCCAAATATGCCGGCTGGTACTCGGTCCGCGACGAGGCCTATTACGACGAAGGCGAACTCACCGAGCGCGATGGCAGGCGGTTCTCGCCGACAGGAACGCCTGTCGAATGGGTCGAGGAAGAAAGCTATTTCTTCAAGCTGTCAGCCTATGCTGACAGGCTGATGGCGCATTACGAGGCGCAGCCCGATTTCATCACGCCCGACAAATATAAAAATGAGATCGTCGCCTTCGTGAAGCGCGGCCTGAAGGATCTGTCGATCAGCCGCACGACCTTCGACTGGGGCGTGCCGGTCCCCGGCGACGACAAGCATGTCATGTATGTCTGGGTCGATGCGCTGACCAATTACATCACCGGTGCGGGTTTCCCTGACTCGCAATCGCCGCGCGCGAAATATTGGCCGGCCGACGCGCATGTCATCGGCAAGGACATCACGCGCTTTCATGCAATCTACTGGCCGGCCTTCCTGATGTCCGCGGATCTCGCCTTGCCGAAGCAGATCGTCGTGCATGGATTTCTCTTCAACAAGGGAGAGAAAATGTCGAAGTCGGTTGGCAATGTGATCGATCCGACGACGCTCGCCGATCACTACGGCGTCGACCAGATGCGCTATTTCTTCCTGCGTGAGGTGCCATTCGGACAGGACGGCAATTATTCGCATGAGGCGATTGTCAACCGCATCAATGCCGATCTCGCCAATGATCTCGGCAATCTTGCGCAGCGTTCGCTGTCCATGATTGCCAAAAATTGTGACGGCACCGTGCCCGTCGCCGGAGACTTCACGCAGGCCGATCTCTCCATTCTGGGCGACGCGCGCGCGCTGCTCGGCACGTCGCGTGAGGCGATGAAGGATTTTGCGCTCCACACCATGCTGGGTGACATCTGGCGCGTGGTGGCGGAGGCCAACCGCTACTTCGCCAGCGAAGAGCCCTGGGTGAAGCGCAAGACGGACCCCGAACGAATGGCCACTGTGCTCTACGTGACGGCGGAAGTTCTGCGCATCATCGCCATTCTCGTGCAACCGGTGCTGCCGACGGCCATGCAGAAGCTTCTCGACAGTCTTGGCGTTGCCAACGACGCGCGCGACTTCGCCCATGTCGGCGAAGCCCATGCGCTGACATCGGGTGCCGCGCTGCCCGCGCCCATGCCGATTTTCCCGCGCTATGTCGAGGCTGACGTCGCAGGGGTGAAAGACTGATGCTGATCGACAGCCATTGCCATCTCGACTTTCCCGAGTTCGCAGAAGAACGCGACGCCATCGTTGCGCGCGCGAAAGCCGCTGGCGTGGGACGGCTGATCACCATCTCGACCTTCGTCAGCCGTTACGACCGCTATCGCGCGATTGCCGAAGCCTATGACAATGTCTGGTTCACGGTGGGCACGCATCCGCATCAGTCGCATGAGGAGCCCGAGGCGACCCTCGAACAATTGGTCGCGCTGGCGCAGCACCCGCGCTGCATCGGCATTGGTGAGGCGGGTCTTGATTATCATTACGACCGCAGCCCGCGCGAGATCGCCCAGCGCGTGTTCCGCACGCATATTGCCGCCGCGCGCGAGACGGGCTTGCCGCTGGTCATCCACGCGCGCGACGCCGACGAGGATGTGGCGAACATCCTGCGCGAAGAAATGGGGAAGGGGGCGTTCAAGGCCCTGCTCCATTGCTTCACAGCCTCGCGCCTGCTGGCGGAGCGCGCGCTGGACCTCGGCCTGAGTATTTCCTTCTCGGGCGTTGTGACCTTCAAGAATTCGCAGGAGCTGCGCGACATCGCCCGCGACGTCCCGCTTGACCGGATTTTGGTGGAAACCGACGCGCCGTTCCTCGCCCCCGTACCTTACCGGGGAAAGCGCAACGAACCGGCCTTTGTCGCCGCCACTGCGACCACGCTCGCCGATGTGAAGGGGATCAGCGCTGACGCGCTTGCACAGGCGACGACGCAAAACGTTTTGAGGCTATTCTCCAAGATGCCGCCCTTGACGGAGCCCGCCGCCGCATGAGCCAGGCGATCACGATCCTCGGGTGTGGCTCCTCCGGCGGCGTGCCGCGGGTCGGTAATGATTGGGGCGCGTGCGACCCGTTGGATATGCGCAACCGGCGCCGCCGCTGCTCGATCCTCGTCGAAAAAATGCAGGGCGACGCCCGGACCGTCGTGCTCGTCGACACCTCTCCGGACCTGCGTGAACAATGCCTCGACGCATGCGTCGAGCGGCTCGACGGCATCCTGATGACCCATGCACACGCCGACCATACACATGGCATCGACGATGTGCGGCCACTCGTCATCCGTATGCGCCGCCGCATCGACGTGTTCATGGACGCCTACACGACCACCGAACTGCGCGCGAAATTTGGCTACATCTTCGAATCGCCGCCGGGCAGCAATTACCCGCCATTGTTGACCGAGAATGCGCTGACGCCGGGCGTCACCTGCGCCATCGACGGGCCGGGCGGCGTCATCAAGGCGCTGCCTTTCGTGGTCGACCACGGCGACATCAACGCCCTGGGCTTTCGCTTCGGCGATGTCGCCTATACGCCAGACCTGCGCGCCGTGCCCGACGAAAGCCTCGACTGTCTGCGCGGTCTCGATGTCTGGATCATCGACGCACTGCGTTACACGAGCCATCCGAGCCATCTGACGGTCACGGAGGCACTGGAGTTGATCGCACGCCTGAAGCCGCGCCGCGCCATCCTCACCAACCTGCATACGGATCTCGACTTTCAGCGACTGGCGGCTGAATTGCCGGCCCATGTCGAACCCGCCTACGACGGCATGCGCATCGATTTCTGATTTCGGGCAGGGGGCTCCAACACCGCCTCGCCTTTTCGCGCAATTGAGTTAAGATGGCTGCGCATCACAGAAGGAGCCCGCAGGGGTTTTTGATTTTTCCTTGGTTGAACTGATAGTCGCCGCGTTCCTCATCGCGCTGAATGGCGTCTTTGCACTCTCCGAACTCGCCCTTGTCTCGGCCAGGCCCGCACGGCTCAAGACGCTTGCAGAATCAGGACGTAGGGGCGCGCGCACAGCGCTGGACCTGGCTGAAAATCCGGGGAAATTTCTCTCCACCGTCCAGATCGGGATCACCCTGATCGGTGTACTCGCCGGTGCCTTTTCTGGCGCGACACTGGGTGCGGATCTGTCGGACATCCTGCGCGAAACGCGGCTGCCGCCGGGACTTGCCGAACCTCTGGCTTACGGCATCGTCATTGGTTCCATAACATACCTGTCCGTCGTGGTTGGTGAACTGGTGCCCAAGCAATTGGCCTTGCGCAATCCGGAGGCGATTGCCTGCACGGTCGCACCACTGATGCTGGGCCTGTCGCGCGTCGGCGCGCCGGTCGTCTGGCTGCTCGACGTGTCCTCACGGCTGATCTTCCGGTCTTTGGGCCTGCATGCGCCGGCCGCGAGCGCGGTGACCGAAGAAGAGATCAAGAGCATGGTCGAGGAAGCGACCACGGCCGGCGTCATCGAGGTTGACGAGCGGCGCATGATTTCGGGCGTGCTGCGCCTGGGCGACCGTGCCGTGCGGGCCGTCATGACGCCGCGCACCGACGTCGACTGGGTTGATCTGGCCGACGACGAGGCAACGATGCGCGAGCGACTGACGTCCTCGGTCCATTCGCGTCTGCCGGTCGGCGAGGGGTCGCCCGACAACATCATCGGGATCCTGCACCTGCGTGACCTGCTGCCGGCCTATATGAAGGGCGACAAGGTCGACCTGCGGGCCTTCATCCGCCAGGCACCGGTCGTGCCGGATCGGATCGACGCGCTGGAAGCGCTCAACGTCCTGCGCGAGGCGGATGTGCCCATGGCGCTGGTCCATGATGAATACGGCCATTTCGAAGGATTGGTGACACCCGCCGACATCCTCGACGCGATTGCCGGGGCCTTCAAGTCGGATGATGGCGCGACCGAGCCCGAGGCCATTCAGCGCGATGATGGCAGCTGGCTACTGGCCGGCTGGATGCCTGTGGACGAAATGTCGGATCAACTCGGCATCAACCTGCCGCGCACCCGCGACTATGAGACGGTCGCCGGACTGATCATCGACAAGCTGCATCATCTGCCAGCCACCGGCGAATATATCGATACGCTGGGCTGGCGCTTTGAAGTGGTGGACCTCGATGGGCGGCGCATTGACAAGGTGCTGGCACGGCGGCTCGTCGAGGAAGATGCAGACGGCTGAGCCATCCGCCGATCAGGCGAAGCCAAGTCATTGCAATGACTTCCATCTACCAGTGCAGATATTAGTTTATGTTCCATAATATACATTATGCGAATCAGAGCGTGGTGTCTACGTTATCCCTTCTTGCGGCGTCTATCCTAGCCCTTCTGATGAGGCAGCTTGCTTGGCACGCCGCGGTTCGACGTCTCCCGGCACCTTGCCTCCCTTTACACAAACGAGCCCCAAAC
>CAIWVR010000577.1 GCA_903916165.1 uncultured Hyphomicrobiales bacterium
CGTCGGCTATACCGGCGATGTGGTGCCGTGCTGCCATTTGCGCGGCGATACGCCCGCGCACGCGCCCTATGTTACCGCCAAAGTGCAGGCCGATGCGCCGATTTTCCTCGCCTATGCCAGCGAGGCTGCGGCGCGCTGGCGGCGCTCGATGACGGGACGCAAGCTGCGCGCGGCACCCTGCGCCACCTGCACGGCGGGCGCACCACAAGCGGGCTCTCCGCTGGAGGCGGCCATGATCGCAGCGGAGCCCAGGGAGATGCTCACCGGGGCCTAGATGGCGCAGCGTCAGCCCTCCGGCGTGACGCGTGTCCAATGGCCCATCTTGCGGCCGGCGCGGGCCTCGTGCTTGCCATAGAGGTGCAGGCAGACGCCGGGCGTCTGGAGCAGGGTCTCCCAGTCATGGCCCTGCGCGCCGATCAGATTGTGCATGTCGATCCGTCCGTGGCGGCGCGGCGAGCCCAGCGGCCAGCCGCAGATCGCGCGCACATGCTGTTCGAATTGCGAGGTCACCGCGCCATCGATCGTCCAGTGGCCGGAATTGTGGACGCGCGGGGCGATCTCGTTGACGACGATGCGCTGCGCCCCGCCCTCCTCGACGAGAAACATTTCGACGGTGAGCACGCCGACATAATCGAGCGCGGCGGCGATGCGCCCGGCCATGTCCATGGCGGCGCGCGCAGTGTCCGCATCGATCCGCGCAGGCACGAGCGTGCGCGCCAGAATGTGCTCCTCATGCTCGTTCTCGCAGACATCGAAGGCGGCGAAGGCACCGTCGAGCCCGCGCGCGCCGATCACCGAGACTTCGCGGGCGAAGGGGACGAATCCTTCGAGGATCGAGGGGGCGGTGCCGACGGTGTCGAAAGCCTGCGCCAGATCGTGGCCGTTGCGGATCATGACCTGGCCCTTGCCGTCATAGCCCAAGCGGCGCGTCTTCAGGATCGACGGGCGTCCGAGCCGCGCGACGGCGGTCTTGAGGTCAGCGAGCGAGTCGACCACAGCAAAGGGTGCAGTGGCGATGCCGATGCCGTTGAGGAAGGTCTTTTCGACAAAACGGTCCTGCGAGGTCGCGAGCGCCTTCGCGCCGGGGCGCACGGGACACCGCGCCGCCAGAAAGGCGGCGGTTCCCGCCGGTACGTTCTCGAATTCATAGCTGACGAGTCCGACGCTGTCGGCGAAGGCGGCCAGCGCCGCCTCATCGTCATAGGCGGCCATCGTGTGCCGCGCGCAGACATCGAAAGCCGGGCCCGGGTCAGGGCAATAAATGTGGGTGCGCAGGCCGAGCCGCGCGGCGGCCATGGCGATCATACGGCCGAGCTGGCCGGAACCGAGCACGCCGATCATGTCGCCCGGCTTGAGGGCGTGCGTCATGCTGCTGGCTCGTCTTTCGGAGTTTCCGCGACGGACGCCGTCTGGGCCGCGCGGAAGGCGTCGAGCCGGGCCGCGAGCGCAGGGTCGTGCAGCGCCAGCACGGCGGCAGCCAGCAGGCCGGCATTGGCCGCCCCCGCCTTGCCGATGGCGAGCGTGCCGACGGGGATGCCGGCCGGCATCTGGACGATGGAGAGCAGCGAATCCTGCCCCGAGAGGGCCTTGGATTCAACCGGCACGCCGAAGACGGGCAGGGGCGTCATGGCGGCGGTCATGCCGGGCAGGTGGGCGGCGCCGCCCGCACCGGCGATGATCACCTGGAAGCCCGCGGCCCGCGCGCCCTTGGCGAAGGCGACGAGACGGTCCGGGGTGCGGTGGGCCGAGACGATGCGCGCCTCATAGCCGATGCCGAGCTTGTCGAGCATGTCGGCGGCGTGGCGCATGGTCGCCCAATCGGACTGGCTGCCCATGATGATGGCGACGGGAATGGCCATGGCGCGGCTTGGCTCCTTCAGCAGAAAGAAGCTCGCGGACATAGCCGAAGCCGGGGGCAGGGGCAAGTTTGGCCCGCGAGGGTCGCGTGTCAGGCGATGATGTCGGGCGTCAGCGTGTCGTCGAGAAAGGCCAGCCGGTCGCGCAGGAAGAGCTTGCGTTTCTTCAGGCGCTGGATCTGGAGCTGGTCATTCTTGCCGACGAGTTCGAGCGCGTCGATGGCGGCGTCGAGGTCGCGATGTTCTTCGCGCAGACGCGCGGCTTCCGCCTCAAGCGCGGCGCGTTCGTGTTGCATCAGCCGGTCCGGCATAGGCCTGAATTCCGAAGTCTCGAATGTCAAATCAGCAGCAACGCCCTGCGGTGGCGACGCTCTCTTGGCCTTTACTATGCGCGCTCCTCCGGTCGCTAGCAAGACACCGCAACAGAGCTTGAAATCTGTCGCGGTGTCGTTTTCGGAATCGCTGCTTGGCAGCATGGAATAAGGATATTTGACAGCGAAGCCGAAAATTTCCGCTTCCGTGCGCATTGGCTTTGGGGCACACTCACAGGGTCGTCAGCAACTTCGAAAGGAATTGCCAGATGTCAATGCAAAACCATCTTGCAGAACTCGAGCGCCGCCATAAAGCTCTCGAGAGGGAAATCGAAACCAGGGCCCTTCATCCTGCCTCCGACGATCTTCACATCGTCGCATTGAAGCGCAGGAAGCTTCTCCTCAAGGACCAGATCGAAAAGCTGCGAAAGCGCAGCTCCGAAACCGAACGCACGCTGCATTAGCGGCGCGCGGCACTCCGTCACAGGCTGTCCTGCCGTCACGCATAGTCTGCGGTTCTGCGCCTGTTCGCCGGGCCTTCGGGCCGGTTGAGCATGTTTGCGCTCGGCCTGCCTCAAAACAGGCCGAGGCCGCGCGCGCCGTCGTAGATGAGCTTGACGCCGAGGATGAAGGTGAGCCCCGTGACGATCTTGTAAAAACGTTTGGCTGGCACGCGCCGCACCAGCCAGACGCCAAAGAAGGTCGCCGCCACGGCCACCGGCAGCAGGGCTGCCGAGGTCGCGAGATTGTCGGGCGACACCTGCCCCAATGCGATGAACATCAGGAACTTGATCCAGTTCAGCACGAAGAACAGTGCCGTCGATGTGCCGGCGTA
>CAIWVR010000578.1 GCA_903916165.1 uncultured Hyphomicrobiales bacterium
AGATGCCAGCAGCCACAAAGCGCAAGGCGGTCGCAACCGGGTGGTTACGCCGAATGCATAGTCGACGGCAGTCGTGATTTTGACGGTGTAGCGCCCAGCGGCTTCGATCAGATCATTGGCCGAAGCAATCGGGGCGAAGAGGATCAGGGCACCAAACCCGGCGAGGGCAACGACTGAGGGGGAACGACGCATTTTTCTGCCTTGGCTCGATGAATGAAGTGCTTCGGTCGGGACCGGGAGTGGCTGGCAACCGTGAAGGCGACATTCATTGCGACCGATTCTTGCCCAACCAACCCAGAATCGGAGCTTATTTGCTACGGTATGTCAGTTTCTACCACCGGCAAGGACAAATTGAGGCCCAACAGCTTGCAGGCCCCGAGGCAGGCCTCGGCATTGATACGAAGGGCTCAGGGCTTGACTCACAATGGAAATCCCCCCGGCACCAAAGATCGGAATCCTTCGGAGCGAGGAGAACCGCGCCCTATTGTCAGCCTTGCCCATTCCCGCTGGTGTCGCTTGGGCTGTCCTGGATCGGATGGATCGACAGATGTTGCGCGACTGCGTTCATTCATTCAATTCTTCGGGGCCTGATGGGCTTTTAAATCGCCACGCCAGAGGCACCAATCCGCGGCTGCCGACGGAGCGAAAAACCGAACCCGCCACTGAAAAACCATTCCAATCGCTTGAACGGTCTCGGCTCCGCCGGTTGTTTCCATCAGGGCGAGACAAACCTGCGCCTGAACGGGAAGGACAAGCGCCAGATGGCTGTTTTGGCCTTGGGGGGCGATCAGGTCGAACGTGATCAGAGGGGACGATAAGTTAAACCCGGCGGCTTGCTCGGCCACCGGGTCCATTTTCCTGGGGTGCTTTCCGGCCCCCCAGCATTCTGGATGCGGCCAGGTGCCCTATTTCGGCGACGCTGCCGCGAAGCTCGCGTCGTAGAATTTTGTAAGCGGCGGGGTCGGCTCCTTGATATCACCGAGTTCGATCAGGCCCTGTTTCATCTTCTCATAGGTCTGCGCGCTGATCTCACCGGTGCGGCTGAAGGCGTGCAGCTTGGTGATCAGATAATCATAGGAACTCTTGCCGTCGTTGCGATCGATCTTGGCATGTTTCATCAGGATCGAGACCGCCTGCTCCTCATTGGCCGGATCGTAGAGCCAGGCCACGGAACGCTGGTAGGACTTGGCGAAAGCCGTCACGGCCGCGCGGTTCTTTTCTGCCCAGACCGTGTTCACGGCCCAGACCGTGAAGGGAAAATCCTTCACATGGGCGCTGATCTCTCCCACGGCGCTGAGGCCAAGGCTCGCCGCGCGGAATGAGGTGGGAGGATTGAGAATGGCAGCGTCAACGCCGCCCGCAGCAAGAGCCGCAAAACGATCTCCGGCCGCCTTCGCATACAAGAAATCAACATCGCTTGTCTTGAGGCCACCGGCCGCCAGAAAACCTTTCATGTAGATCAGCGTGACGTCCTTCACGCCGCCAATGCTGATCGTCTTGCCCTTGAGATCAGCGATCGTCTTGATATTGGGCTTGGCATAGATCGTGTACGGAGGTTCCGCGAGCGTGTTGATGATGATCTTCACCGCTGCGCCCTGGTCGGCGGCGCGGACGAAATCCGGAAATCCGGAATGAGCAATGTTGACGGCACCCAAAGCGACCTGCTGTGCGGTGGTTGCTCCCGTGGACAGGGCGTCGATCGCGATATTATTTTCCTTGTGGTAGCCGAGTTCCTCGGCGACATACATCGGCCATTGCGGCGGGCCAGGCGCGACCATGCCGGCGATGATCTTTGTTTGCGCAAGTGCGCCTGTGGCGGCACAGAGCGTCAGTGCGGCGCCGAGGGCGACGCTGCGCGCATAGCCGAGATGCGAAGCTTCTATCATGGGATTCTCCTCTCCTGTGCTGATCAATTGTTCAGGCTGATGACGGACTTGACGCGTTCGACAAGATCGGGCGGCAATCTGTAGATGTCTGCGACGATTGTCTCGATCTCCTCCCCGCGCACGAGTTCGATGTCGAGTTTCTGGGTATCGGCATCCTTCAGGAAGGCACTGTCCCCCACCATGGTCGCAAAAGCCACGCGCAGCGCCGCGATGCGACCGGCCGCCACGTCAGGGGCGGCAAAGACGGGGCGCGCCATTTCATAGCGTGCGATGACCGCCGTGAGCACGTTGCGGTCGGCCTCGTTCGCGGCGGCGTCGATCAGCAATGGGACATCGGGCAATTCGCGATGCTTCTTCAGGCCGATCTGCGTCAGGAAAACAAGACGCTTCTGGTCCATCAGATGCGATGCGTTCACGCGCAGGCTCGCATAGGGCATGCCAGCGAGCCCGTCGATCTCCTTCTGTTCGAGGGCGATGATGAGAGAGCCCGTACTTCCGGGGTAGCCGTGTATGATGTCGATTTTCATGCCGAACATGCGGTTCAGCAGAAGCGCGAGAATTCCATTGTCCGTGTTCGGCGAAGAGGCACCAAAACGCATGGGCTTCGTGCGCAATTCCTCGAACCGGGTCACGCCCGTATGGTCCATGACGAAGGGAATGAAATTTTCCTTCGCCGAACTGCCGATCCAGTTCATCTTGAGCGGATCAAAGCGCGCGGTTTTTCCACCCTCCGAGAGCAGATGGAAAAGAGGCTCGAAAGCCACCCCGTTCTGCGGCGCGCCCAGCACCGAGCCGTCGCGCGGTGCGACATTGTAGACATAGTTCGTCATATTCAGGCTGCCAGCGCCGGGCATGTTCTGGACGATGACATTGGCACCGCCCGGCATATGCCGGCCAAGATGGCGCGCAACGAGGCGCGCGTAACTGTCGTAACCGCCGCCTGTCCCGGAACCGACGATGAGACTGACCTGTCTGCCCCTGTAGAAAGCCTCGGGGCTCGTGGCCTCCTGCGCGACAGCGAGCGCAGGCACCAACATAAGCGCAAGGAGGTGTATCGCACACGTGATCATCCTGTTCATACTATCCTCCGACAGATCAAGTGAGCAGCGTCATCACGCGCTCGCCGAAGCGTTCGAGCCCGTCCTGCATCGGTGTGAAGCGGAGCATCAGATCTGTGATGCCAGCCTCCTCCATGCGGCGAATTCGTTCTGCGACGACTTCGGGCGTGCCCACGAGCCCGGCTCCCAGTGAATTCGAAATGCGATCCTTGTTCGCTGGGTCCTCGATCATGTCGGCGAGAGCAAGCGCCTTTTCCATCGTGTCTTCGCAGATGACGAGTGGATTGAGGCCAAAACCAAGCTTGCGGCCGGCCCGTGCGCAGATCTCCGACATGTGCCCGACGTCCCTGCGGACCATTTCGAGATTCTGTTCAAAATTACGGTAGCCCGGCTTGTATTCAGCAAACCAGACATCGCAATGCTCTGCAATCGTCTTGCGGCCTGCGGGCGAACGGCTCGCCGCGTAGAGGGGCAGCTCATGGTCGCGCCAGCCCTTCACCTGTATCTGGCCAGCCTCGGGGACGACAACTTTCTGAGCCCTGTTTTCGAGTGACGTCGGAATGTCGACTGCGAAGAACTCGCCCTTGAAGATCACATCCTGCTCCGTCCAGAGCATGCGAAGCACGCGGATGAATTCATCCATGCGCCTGTAGCGCGCATCGGGATCTGCAAGCCAGCTGCCATTGCCGAACAGATTGAATTCCTCAATCCAATGACCGTTGACAATATTGATCGCGCAGCGCCCGCCGCTGATCCTGTCGAGGCTCGCCGCCATTTTCGCGACAACCTGCGGGGTGATCATGCCAGGATGCACGGCGATCATGAGCTCGATCGTCTCGGTGAGCGGTGCAAGCGCCGAGGCGAGCGTCCAGGCTTCAAGGTCAGGGCCAAGATAGCGTTGCGCGATGAGCGTATTTACGAAACCGTAAGCCTCGGCTTTCCTCACCGTGTCGACAGCAAAATCGAACGCGGGGTCACGCCGGGATTGTGCGCCGGAACTCCGGTGATCTGCGAGCGCAGCCTCCATGCGGGCTTCCTGCCGGATAACATGCGGCAGCGGCGTCCAGATTCCGTATCGCATTTTCCCTCACCGACAGAGGTCTTGAACGAGACTGGCATGATCGAGGCATGCGTCAGGATAAGCATTCATCCCGAAAAAAGCCCTGACCCAAACTGTCCGTTGTCAGGCAATTTGAGAGAATTGGGGTATTTTCTAACACAGAATCCAGCTTAATCTGATTTCAGTTTAAGCCCCTTTCAGCGGATGCTGCAAGCGCTATAAACAGCAGGCGCACAAGTGTACCACGACGGCCGGACCGTCACGGTGCCGCTGGCCTGCGGGGTCTGCATGAGATCAATCTTTATAGGCGATACGGGCGATCCCGATGTGCCATGACCTGATCCCAGATGCCTGAACCGTCAGTCTTCCCCGCCATCATCCACCGGCGTCAGGTCCACAGCACCTGTCGTCACAAGGTCGGCTCTGTTGCGAGGATTGAGATTCATCCCTGTGGCCGCACCCCGTTGTTACATCGCGCCCATCGCTTACTTGCTTGTTTTTCTGTTGCGCCGGGCGCTACAAGCAGGCAGATTCGCAGTCTCCACTCAGAGTCCGGCATGCCAGCTCGCTATTCCTTCATGATCCCCCTGATCGTCGGCTGTGCGCAATTCATGCATCAGTTCGATGGCGCTGTGATCGCGACCGCCCTGCCCTCTATGGCCCGGTCGATGCGCGAGGATCCGCTGCAGCTCAATCTTGCGATCACCTGCTACCTGCTGGCGCTGGCTGTGTTCGTGCCGATCAGCGGCTGGCTCGCCGACCGGTTCGGTGCCAAGCGCATCTACATTCTGGCCATCGTCGTCTTTACCGTGAGTTCCATGCTCTGCGGCCTGTCGAGCACATTGCCGGAGCTGGTGATCTCGCGTGTCCTACAGGGCATCGGCGGTGCGATGATGACGCCGGTCGGGCGTGTCATCGTGGTCAAGAGCGTGCCGCGCGCCGATCTCGTCAAGGCAATGAGCTATGTGACCATTCCCGGCGCGCTGGCCCCATTGCTTGGTCCCTCGGTCGGGGGCTTCATCGTCACCTATTTTTCGTGGCCGTGGATCTTCTTCATGAACCTGCCGATCGGGATCCTCGGCATCATTCTGGTGATGATCCATATTCCCGAGATCAAGGAAGACGAGGTGGCACCGCTCGATCGCGCGGGCTTCCTGCTGGCCGCCGTGTCTCTTGCGAGTCTGATGCTCGGCTTTGAATCGATGGGGCGCGATCTGCTGCCGACGCCGGTCGTGATCGCGCTTCTCGCCGGGGGCTCGCTGTGCGGAGCAATCTACGTCTGGCATGCACGGCGTATCGACAATCCGATCATCGATTTCAGCCTGTTGCGCATCCCGACCTTCAAGGCGGCGATCACGGGCGGCGGACTGTTCTATGTCACAACCACATCCATGGTGTTCCTGCTGGCCCTGCTGCTGCAGCTCGGCTTCGGCTTCACGGCCTTCGAGGCGGGCCTGACCACGCTCGCCGGGGCGTTTGGATCGCTGCTGACCCGCTTCATCTTCCAGCCGGTCCTGCGGGCAGTGGGTTTCCGCAATCTGCTGATCGGCAATGCCGCCCTGTCGGGCCTCTACCTGATAGCCTGCGGCTTCTTCCAGATTTCGACGCCCTTCGTCCTGATGCTGATGATCCTGTTTATCGGCGGCCTGTCACGCGCGACGCATTTCACGGCGGTGCAGTCCTTCACCTATGCGGACATGCCGTCCTCGCTCATGAGCCGTGCCACAAGCTTTTCCTCGATGGCACAGCAACTGGCGCAGACCTTCGGGGTCGGCGTTACTGCGCTGGTGATCCACCTCAGCATGACATGGCGCGGAGGGACACTTGTTACGGCGGCTGATATCGCACCGGCCTTCTTCACCATCGCCGTCGCGGTGCTTGGCTCTACCCTCGTCTTCCTGACGCTACCCAAGGATGCCGGCGCGGAAATCGGCAATGTTGGCCGCCCGCGTGACCCGCGGTGATGACCGCCCGCGGCAATCTCTTCACCGATACAATCCCGGCGTTGGCTCCTTGATTGATCGCTTACGCTCGCATAGGCAGTCCCGAATTCATGCGCGACATGTCGCTTCCATGTTTCGCCCTTGACAGGCCAAGCCGCTACAGTTTCGAGACAACAAGAATAACGGAACCGTCGAGCTCGCTTGGAAAAATGGTGGCATGAAATTCGCTTTTTCTACGGCACCCTCTTCAAACCAAGATTGCACGTGATCTGGAATTTGCACCAGTGAGCCCAAGATGGCAAAATCGCCACGCGAGTCTATCAAGCCTTGATCGAGAACAGGAATGGTCAGACCGTCGCGCTTTGCGATTTCGTCCATCCGATCGACGCGGCTACTGAGCAATAGGCTCGGTGGAATCGCTGTTAGCGGATCATCAACATCCAGCCCTGAAATATTGATGTCTATTTTTCTCTCATTTAGAGCCACCAAAATTTCTGGATGGATGAAATATATTCAAAATAAAAAATGGACTTTAACTTTCCTTCGTTGATCCAAATTCTCGAGATCACGGCAACATGTCGCCATTCGTCCCTTGGTTCCCGGTCGTCACTACATTTCAGTCGGCACGCCCACGGCTGATAATATCGAGTGATGTGAATTTTCGGACGATTAAAAAAATCCTCAGAAGCTTGTGCTCGCCGTGCAAACCAGATCAACATTTGCCCTATCGGGCGTAGGAGCTGCCAACAGAGAAAAAGGCTCAATCCAGGAGACAAAATGTGACCGCTCAAGGTCGACCTCATAAGCCGTGAATAGCGTCGGTGTATCGGAGGAGAACATCCTGTCGAACAGGCCTCGCTCTGCCGTTTTTCCAACATTTATAAAATGAGAAAAAATTATTCCGGCATCAGTCTGTGCATCAGGATATCACGCCAAGAGGCAGGGTGATGTCAGCCCGGCCGCAGGAACATACCAAATCGGAATGATCTCCTGAACGCCTGTCCTTCTCCTATTTCGCCGCACCATCGTCTTTGATGAGTTCCAAAACATGATTTCGCACGGCGGGCCCCGCCTCAATTATCTCATGTACGAGCTGGGCCAGCGCCTCCCCTTTCATGGGGTCGATTTCCTCTTTCAGCTTTTCTGCTTCCGTCACAAATGCAGCGCTTTGCATTGTTTTGTCGAATGCGCTCCGCAAAGCTAGGACCCGTTCAGCTGGCACATTCGGCGTCGTTGCAAATGGGCGGCCCATCGTTGCAGCTTTTGACATAAAAGCAACAGCAGCGAGGTTTTCTGGCGCAATGTCCTGATCAATCAGGAGGGGTACGTCCGGCATATTTGGATCTTTCCGAATGCCAATCTGGATCAACGGTCGGATAAGCTTTTTCTCAATAAAATGCGGGGTGGTTGCGAGATAGCTAGCATATGTATTGGTCCCACGGCCTTCCACTTCACCCCGTTCCATCGCCATATTGATCGTTGGGCCGCCGGTATATCCAAAAATTAACTTGAACTTTGTACCTATAACTTTGTTGTAGAAAGCTGGATAATGAGTAGACGCTGATCCAGCTCCCGTTGTACCGATTGAAGTCACGCGATTTTTTGCGTCCTCGAGGGATTTCGTTGGAGATGTGTGCCAGACAATTAATATCTGGTTTGACGACTGCAGATTGCCGATCCAGTTGTAACGATCAAGATCTGCTTTCAGTTGCGGGGACAGGTCGAGTGCTTGATCAGCAACCAAGCCCTGCCCGACAATTGAGACGACGCTCCCGTCCTTGGGTGCAATGTTTGCAAGATAATTGGCGGCAGTGATCCCGCCGCCGCCCGGCATATTAACGGAAATAATATTCGGGTTTCCAGGAATATTGCGGGCAATATGGCGCGCGAGCAATCGAGAGAGCTGATCATAACCACTCCCCGGTTCGCTTCGGATCACCATTTTCATTTCACGGCCTGCGCCAGAATAAAAATCAGCAACACTCTCCGCTTTGGCAGGCATAACTTGCGCGAGTACGAGCAGCATCGTCGCGACGAGGAACTTATCCTCATTCATGCCATAAACTCCCAAAAATTTCATTGTTTATGATGCTAGCACAGCAGCGTATGAAGTCAATTTAACAAAATAAAGACAATGTGGTTATGACAAGACTTGCGACCAGGCCAATCATTCGATGGTATAACTGAACTTGCCGCCGTTTGACATCTCCCCTCGCCCGCTTTGATCTCACGATTGAGCATTTTTCTTCGGCAAGCCTTTTTTATTCGAAACCAATCGGGCTCATTTAGCCCGTGCCAAGCGAAGCCGATCAGGGAAGCCAATATCGAGAAGCCATTCCAGAATGTCAGATTTTGGATGCTCGACCATAAGGATCCAAGCTTTTTTCCGCAGCCGGCCAACCATCTGCGTTGCTCAATATACGTTCACGCTGAAACCCCTCAGACCCTCTGTTACTTGAGATAATTGGACCGGTGTACTCGTTTGGGGGCAGTTTCATCCGCCATCATCCACAGAGATGGTTCGCGAAATCTCACCAATTGGGACAGGTTTAAAATCTGCCTGAACGGGGTATGATGCCGAGGACGGACGCGAGTATGAGCAGACAAACCGCCGAAACCACGGCCCGGACTTTAAGGCGAAGGTAGCCTTGAAGGGCGAAAAGACGCTGGTCGAGCTGGCAGAGCAGTTTCATGTTCACCCCAACCCAATCACGGCCTTGAAAGCGCACCTTCTTGAAGGGGCCGCCGGGATGTCAGCGGTGAGGCAAAACGCGACCCCCCAAAGCAGGCGATTGACGTGAAAATGCTCCGCGCCACGATCGGGGGTTTTGTGTTTCGGCAAATCTTTATTTTAGTCAGATACCCGTCTAGATTGCGCTTAGGGTAGGCGTGCCCGCAACCGGATGAGAGGCGTGCGATGAGTGACCAGAACAGAAATTCGGACGCAAGCCCGTCCGATATCTCGCTATCGAACATCACCGACGGGCTGCCGGGTTCGGGTGATTTCACCGAGACGACATCGCGCTCATGGTTCAGCCGGATCGGCGACAGCATCAAGGCAATCCTGTTCGGTCTCCTGCTGGTCATCGTGGCTGGCGTTCTGATGTTCTGGAACGAGGGACGATCGGCAAAAACATTTGCGGCGCTGAGTGAAGGGGCCGGACAGGTCGTCGGCATTACGGCCGACAAGATCGACCCGGCGCGCGAAGGCAAGCTCGTCCACATTGCAGGGCCGACGGCTTCAGCGGCGGGTGTGCTTGATGCCGATTTTGGCTTTGCGGCGAATGGATTGAAGCTGTCTCGCAAGGTCGAGATGTACCAGTGGAAAGAGGAAAGTCACAGCGAGACGCAGAAGAAGCTCGGCGGCGGAGAGGAAACGGTCACCCGTTATTCTTACACGCGCGAATGGGCTGATCGGGCGATTGATTCCAGCCGCTTCCGGAATGCGACCGACCACCGCAATCCACCGATGCCCGCCATAGCATCGCGCGACTTCGCCTCTGCTGACGCCACGCTCGGTGCCTTCACGCTCGGCCCCAAAGTCATTGGCCTGCTGTGGTCCGCCGAACCATTTTCTGCACCCGACAGCGCCCTTGCGGAGGCCCGCGCCAAACTCGGTGCCCGGGCCCGGATCCTCCAGGGCAAAGTCTATGCGGGGGCCAATGCCGACCAGCCTTTGATCGGCGATGTCCGCATATCCTGGAAGGTCCTGCCTTTGCAACCGGTGAGCGTCGTCGCGCGTCAGATGCAATCGACATTTGTGCCGTGGCTGGCGGGCAATGGCCGCGAAATCATTCTGGCGGAAACCGGCCTGGTGCCGCCGGAAACGATGTTCAAACATGGGGAAGATGAGAACGCGCTGCTGACGTGGATCCTTCGCATTGTCGGCGTGGTGCTGATGTTCATCGGCTTCCGGTTGATGCTGTCGCTTCTGGAGGTGCTGGCGGATGTGGTTCCCTTCATCGGCACTATCGTCGGCGCGGGGGCTTCGCTGGTGGCGCTGCTCTGCACCTTCGTGGTCGCTCCGCTGATTATCGCCTTCGCATGGCTGTTCTACCGGCCGCTCACGGCAATTGCCGTGCTGGCCGTTGGCGCATGTCTGGTCTGGGGCATGCGCCAACTGGCCCACCGTCGCATCGCCGCACAGCCACCCAATGCAGCGGCGCGGATCGCCTGATCAAGCCTGCGGCTGATTTTTGACGGACAAGGGCAGCCGCGAATCTACCTTCACTCAGCAAGCCTTTGTCCCACGGCTGGGGTCCAGTTCACCCCAGCCGACGCCTCCTTCGGCAGGGCAGAAGCCATCATCAAACAGAAGGAAAGGATCAAAGGCCGGACGATCCAACATCGGCGCTTCACATCACCCCCAAGACGAGACAGACACTCCGCTCATCCACAAATCATTCTGAGCGAAATGTTCTGAGGACGGACAATGTGCCGAGGGTCAAGGTTCCGTTGAGGGAAATGAAAAAAGTCTCGCAAACGCACAAAAAGAAAGCCGCACAAGCGGCTTCCAACAATTGGACAAACAATAAGGCCTAAGCCTAGCGGCCAGCGCTTTGCTGAGAGCGGAACGCCCAGCCCGTCATGCGGGCTTCGATCCATGCGGTGATGGCGTACATGCCGATGCCAAGCACAGCGAGCGCCAGAAGGCCCGCAAACACCAGCGGCATCTGGAAATTGGAGCCCGCCTGCGTCATCAAATGGCCAAGGCCCGCATTGGCGGCGATGGTCTCCGACACGACGGCACCCACAAACGCCAAGGTAATCGCGACCTTCAGCGACCCGAAGAAATATGGCATGGCGCCCGGGATACCGACCTTGCGCATGACATCGAGTTTCGAGGCACCAAGCGCC
>CAIWVR010000579.1 GCA_903916165.1 uncultured Hyphomicrobiales bacterium
CCGCCGTGCAATTCGTGAAGGGCGCGACCGATCTCACGCGCGCGGACCCGTCGCGGGTCGCCCTGATGGGGGAATCGGCTGGCGGGCATCTGTGCGCGCTGGTCGCGCTGGCGGGCGAGGAGGAGATCTTCCGAGCCGGCGCGCCTGCCGGGCCGCACGCGGCGCTTTCGTCCAGCGTGAAGGCGGCTATCCCGTTGTTTGGCGTGTTCGATCTCGTCAGCCAGTGGCGACACGATCTTGTGACGCGCCTTGGCGACCAGAACATCGTCGAATTGTTTCTCGGCACCAATCCGTCGAAGGACCGCCGCCTCTGCTTCGACGCCTCGCCCTTGTCTTATTGCATCGAGCGGCTGGCCAAGCCGGCCTTCCTCGTCGCCTGGGGCACGCAGGACGATATTGTCGATCCACTCACACAATCCGTGCCCTTCGTCGAAGCGCTCAAACAGGCGGGCGTGTGGACCCGCACCGTGATCGTGGAAGGCGCACCGCATTACTGGGCGGGCGATCCGCTGGATGAGGATGGGTCCCATGCCGGCTTTTTCGCGCCGCGCCTGCTGCGCTTCCTGAAGGCAAGGCTCTAGGCGCTACGACCAAGGAAGGCTCGCGGCGGCCTCGTTCGCGCTTTACAAGACGCCGGACAGGTTTGGAGACGGGACATGGCGACGACACGCACGCAGGTTGGCATTATCGGCTCCGGCCCCGCGGGGCTGCTGCTGGCGCAATTGCTCGACAAGGCTGGCGTGTCGAGCGTCATTCTGGAGCGCCGCGACCGCGCCTATGTCGAGGGCCGCATCCGCGCGGGCGTGCTGGAGCAGGGAACGGTCGACCTCCTGAACGAGGCGGGCGTCGGCGAACGCTGCGCACGCGAGGGTCTGGTCCACAAGGGCTGCTACATTTCGATTGAGGACGAACGTTTCGAGATCGACTTCGAGAAGCTGACCGGCGGCAAGCATGTCGTGGTCTACGGCCAGACCGAAGTGACGAAGGATCTCATCAACGCGCGCCTCGCCTCCGGTGCCGACCTGCGCTTCGAGTGCGACAATGTCGCCATCCATGACATCGAGAGCGACAGGCCGCGCCTGACCTATGCCTCGAACGGTGAGCCGCAGGAAGTGGTCTGCGACTTCATCGCCGGCTGCGATGGTTTTCATGGCGTCGCAAGGCAGGCGTTCCCGGCCTCCCTGCTGCGTGTCTATGAGCGCGTCTATCCTTTCGGCTGGCTCGGCATTCTCGCCGAGGCACCGCCGGTGATGGACGAACTCATCTATGCGCGCCATCCGCGCGGCTTTGCGCTCTATTCCATGCGCTCGCCGAAAGTGGTGCGTCATTACATCCAGTGCCTGCCTGATACCGATCCCGAGGACTGGTCGGACGAGCGCATCTGGGACGAATTGCGCCTGCGGCTTCCCAAGAGCGATCAGGACAGGCTCGTCACCGGTCGCGTGTTTGAAAAAAGCGTGACACCGATGCGGTCCTTCGTCTCCGAGCCGATGCGTTTCGGACGGCTGTTCCTGGCGGGCGATGCGGCC
>CAIWVR010000580.1 GCA_903916165.1 uncultured Hyphomicrobiales bacterium
CGCCGCCAATGCGCTGCTTGATCAGCACGGGCACAAGCGACAGCGAGACAGCGCCGACCAGCCAGAACCAGCTGACCGCCTGTGCGCCCGTCCAGATGCGCGCATCTGTCTTCAGCTCGACCACGCAGCGCCATGTCGAGCGGAGAATGTTGCGGTCGGCGCGCAGACCCGGCGCCCCGATTGATGTCGCGGGAATGAACAGGCTCGCGCCATAGCAGAGCGCCGCGATGGTCATCAATTGCAGGGTGACGCCGAGCGCCGACCTGTCGTGGCCCGCCGCATAGCCACCAAAAATGATGCCGCACAGGATCGCGACGAAGGTCGCGCCTTCGATCAGCGCATTGCCCGCCGGCAATTCCTCCCGCGCGAGGTGATCGGGCAGGATGCCGTATTTCACCGGCGTGAACAGCGCGGCGATGATGCCGAGCCCGACCAGCGCCGCATAGAGCATCGGCAGCGAGGCGAGCACGAAGCCGGCGGCGGCGACCATCTGCACCAAGATTTCCACCAGTTTGAGACGGCGCGCGATGAAAGCCTTGTCATGCGCATCGGCCCATTCGCCGCCCAGCGCCGAGAGGAAAATCGAGGGCAGCATGAACAGCGCGATGGCCAGCGTCACCAATGGCCCGGCCTGGTCGTCGCCGAGCCGGAACAGGATCAGCAGGACGAGCATGTTGCGAACGTAATTGTCGTTGAAGGCCGAGAAAAACTGGCTGACGAAGAGCGGGGCAAAGCGCCGCGAGGTGATCAGGCGCCAGAACATCGGTGCCTACCTCGGCAGCGGGTCGGCGTGGCCGACGACGCGAATGATGCCATCCATCGAACGGCGCAGGTGACGGTCGATCTGGTCGACGGCATCGTGCACGTCATGCACGGACAGTGTCGGATCGACGCGGCAATGGTAATTCACGACGCGTCCCGACGAGGTCTGGCGCGCCCGCACGAAATGCACATCCTTGACGATGCCCCCTGCGTCGGCACCTTCGATCAGCAGGCGCTTGATGTCGGCGGTGGCTTCAATGGAGAGATCCTCGCCCGCGAGTTCCTCGGCTTCGAGCGGCTCGATATGTGTCTCGATCTCGATATCTTCGCCCACCTCCGCAGAAATCGCCTCTTCGAGTGCGGTGGCGATGTCATGGGCGGTGCCATGCTCCATCGCGGCCTCGAGTTCGAGATCGAGGCTGATCGAGACTTTCCCTGCGACATGCTGGATGGTGATGTGGTGGACGGCAAGGCGCCTGCGCGCCGCAATCAGCAACACGCGTTCGACGAGGCTCTCGTCGTCGAGCGCGCGCGGATTGGTGACGACACTCAGTTCGACCTCGGGCATTTCCCGGGCGACAGCGGCCAGCAGTTCCTGCTTCAGGTGAGAGACCTTTTCAAGCGGCATGGTGCGCGGCACGGCCACTGCGACCTCGCCAATCACCTGCGCCCCCGCAGGCCGCAGCTTCACCACCTCGATATCGACAACGCCCGGGATCATCTCGACCGTCTGGCGCAGACGTTCGGTCAGCCCGGCGGGAGCCGCATCGACAAGCGTGTCGATGGTGCGCCGCCCGAGCTTGTAGCCGGCGATGGCGATGAACAGGGAGACACCGATGGCGGCCAGATTGTCGCCCTGCGCATAGCCATAATGCGTGGCAACCAGGCCGATCAGAACCAGGAAGGAGGCGACGAAATCGCTGGAGAAATGGAGCGCGTCAGCGGCCAGAGCATCGCTTTTGGTCCGCTTGGCAATGGCAGACAGCGAGCGCCAGCGCACGACGTCGACGACAATGGAGACAATCAGCACGCCAAAGGTGAGCCAGTTCGCTTCGATCTTGTCGAGCGACGGCGACAATAGCCGATGAATGGCTTCATAGAGGACGCCGACCGCGAGCACGAGCAGCAGGCCCGTCTCCGCCAGGGCCGCGACGGCCTCGATCTTCCCGTGTCCGTAATGATGTTCATCGTCAGCCGGTTTGTCGGCGGCGCGGACGGCAAAATAGGTGAGAATGGTCGCGCCCGTGTCGAGCAGACCGTGGACGGCTTCCGAAAGGAGCGCGAGCGACCCCGACAGCAGCCCGGCCACCAGCTTGCCCAGCGTCAGGACGGCGCTGGCGAAAATCGAGGCGAGAGCGGCCTTCTGCTTCAGCTCGGCATC
>CAIWVR010000581.1 GCA_903916165.1 uncultured Hyphomicrobiales bacterium
CAATCCTGTCCACGGCCGATGGCCGCGATGGCATCGATCATGCGCCCATCGCGGCGCAGATGGGAGTCGGCCAGCGCGACCAGACGCGCATTGGGCGTGGCGGAGGGCGACAGGGCGCGCAGGCTTTGCGCGGTTTCGACTTCGCAGGCGGCCGGATGCAGCGCGCAAAAAGCGATATAGGCGGCCGCCGTCGAGCGGCTGACGCCCGCATAGCAATGGATGACCAGCGGGTCGGCGCGATCCCAGCGGCGGATGAAGGTCAGCAGCTGCGCGACATGGCTGCTCTCGGGCAGGATGTGGCCGTCCATCTGTTCGGTGATGTCGGACAGGCCCACAAACAAATGGCGGTCGGCGGCGATTTCGGGCGGGCGCGGCACATGCGTGGCGGCATTGATCAGCGTGACGAGGCTTTTCGCGCCGACAGCGCGCACGGTTTCGGGGACCTTCGACAAGGCGCACACATGAATGCGGGGCATGCCAACCTCCAGTTCAGCGCGGCCCGTCGCTCATCTCGGCCTCAATCGCGCGGAAGCGGGAGATGAAGAGATCTTCCGCCTTGTCGGATGGCATGGGCGCCATCAGCTGGTCGAGTTCACGCAGGCGCAGGTCAGGCCGCCCGAAGAATCGGGCGGCTTCCTCCTCAGCAAAGCCAGCCAAATGTGTCGCCTCGAAGAAGGCGGCAGCGCGGTCGGCGCCTTTCACCATGCGCAGCACCGCCGGCGACGGGCGGGCGGGCAGCGAGAAGCGCAGGTGAATGGCACCGATGAGGCGCGCCTCGACCTCTTTGTAGGCATCGCCAATCACCGCCTTGAAGGGCGAGATGATGTCGCCAATCACATATTCGGGTGCGTCATGCAGCAGTGCCATCAGGCGTTGCGCGGGCGTGACCTTCGCCTCCATGGCGATGGTGATGTGCTCGACCAGCACCGAATGCTGGGCGACGGAAAAGATATGCGGCCCGTGCGTCTGTCCGTTCCAGCGCGCCACACGCGCCAGCCCGTGCGCAATATCCTCGATCTCGACATCGAGCGGCGAGGGGTCGAGCAGGTCGAGACGGCGGCCCGACAGCATGCGCTGCCAGGCGCGGGGCTTTTCCTTACGCGGCGCCATGTGCATCCTTCTTGTATTTCAGCGCCGCGCAGTCCGTATGGCGGCAGCACTCGACCAGATGGTCGTTGACCATGCCCACCGCCTGCGCAAAGGCATAGACGATCGTCGGGCCGCAGAAATTGAAGCCGCGCGCTTTCAGGTCTTTCGCAATCTTCGCCGAGAGCGGAGTCTGCGCGGGCATCTCGCCCATGTGGCGCAGCCTGTTTTGCAGTGGCGCGCCATCGAAGAAATTCCACAGGTAATTGGCGAAGCCACCATCTTCCTGGATTTTCAGCCAGGCGCGCGCGGAGGGGATCGCGCCCTCGATCTTGGCCCTGTTGCGCACGATGGCCGCGTCGCCCATCAGCGCCGCGACCTTGCGCGCATCATAGCGGGCGATCTTTTCCGGATCGAACCCGTCGAAGGCCGCGCGAAAGGCGTCGCGCTTGCGCAGGATGGTGATCCAGGACAGGCCCGCCTGAAACCCGTCGAGGATGAGCTTCTCGAACAAAGCGCGGTCGTCCCATTCGGGCACGCCCCATTCGGTGTCGTGATAGGCGACGTAAAGCGGAATGTCCTCGCGCGGCCACGGGCAGCGCCGCTGGCCGTCGGCATGCAGGACAGTCGTGCGAAGGGCTTGGGCGTCGGTCATCGAGACAGGATTAACCGCTCGCCCGCGCCAGCGGAAGGGGTCTCACAGGGTGCTGCGCCCGCCCGCGGCCCGCGGTCCGCAAGCAGTCGGGCGGCACAACGTCATTCCCGGCGCAAAAAAACGCGATCAGGGCATGTTGGCCGGCAGCAGCTCGACGATGCTGGCGCCGGCCACCAGATCCTGGCCGGCGGCCATGGCGTCTTCGGCGCGGTCTGTGCGGATCATCGCCAGACCGCGATCATTGGCGGCGGACCCCATCAGGCCGATGGCGATTCCGCCCGCGCGAATTTCGGTGCCCGGTGCGGGCGCAGGTCCGCGCAGCCGCACCGGCACGATGCGCTTGCGCGTCGCGCCGCGATGCTCCATCCGCGAGACGACCTCCTGGCCGACGTAGCAGCCCTTCCGGAAATCAAGTCCATGGATGAGATCCATGATGGCATCGTGCGGAAAAACATCGCCATAGGCAAAATCGACGCCGCCACGCGGCACACCGCACAGGATGCGCAGCATCTCGTAATCGGCGGGGGTCGCGGTGGCGGTCGATGCCGCAGCCTCGCGCGGCAGGATGGCGCGTCGTCCAAGGCCCGCATGGCGCGGATCCTCGTAGTCCAGTCCATCAGAGACGGCGCCATCCCAAAGGGCGAGGACGCCGTTGGCATGGTCTTGCGAGAGGCTGACGCGGGCGCGCAGTCTGTACATGGACAGGCGCTTGATCAGCGCGGCTGCGAGCCCCGCATCAACGTCCAGGAGAAAATCGTCCCCCTCCGCGACAATGAGAAAATCGAACAGAATCTTGCCCTGCGGCGTCAGCAAGGCACCAAAGCCTGCGGCTTGCGGGGAGACCTTGTCCATGTCGCAGGTGACAAGACCTTGCAGGAAGCTGCGCGCATCCTCACCGGCGATCCGCAGGAGGCCGCGATCGTCGAGAAAGGCTGAAGGCATGCGCGTTTGGGCTCCCGTGGACTGGTCTTCATAGGTAGGCGCTTTCG
>CAIWVR010000582.1 GCA_903916165.1 uncultured Hyphomicrobiales bacterium
CGATCTGCATGGCATGCGACAGGATGAGGCCCATGCCGCCCTGAGAGATTTCCTTGCGCGTGCGCGCAACGGAGCGGCGAAAGTCGTTCTTGTCGTCACCGGCAAGGGGGCCAACACGCTCCGGCACGAGTCCGGCCATGGCTATGAGGGGGGAATCCTGCGCCGGACGGTGCCCCATTGGCTGAGCGCCCCGGATTTGCGCCATGTCGTTCTGGGGTTCGAGGAAGCGGCTCCGTGCCATGGTGGGTTTGGGGCACTTTACGTCAGGCTTCGCAGCCCTCGGACAACCGCAGGGGTGCGACCGTGACTCCCTTCGGACAGAAGCTGCGCACCATGCGCGCCGATCGGGCGATCACTCTCAAGGCTATGGCGGGGGGGCTTGGCGTCTCGGCGGCCTATCTGTCGGCGCTGGAGCATGGCCGACGGGGTGCGCCGACCTGGTACCTTGTCCAGAAGATCATCACAATCAACAAGGTCATCTGGGATGAGGCGGAAGAGATCGAACGGCTTGCGCAGATCTCGCATCCGCGGGTCGTGGTCGACACATCGGGTCTGGGCCCGCAAGCGACTGAATTGGCCAATACGTTTGCACGCCGCATAGGGTCGCTCGGCGAGCAGGATATCCGCGCCCTTCTCGAACTTCTCAACGAAAGGCTGCGGACCGCCGATCGTCCCCCGAAGCCCTGAATCAACACCAAGGCTTGACCGGTGTGCGACAGTGACGCAAACGGACCTCAGATTTCAACCCGGAGCACAAAATGGCAGGCGAAACATATGAGGTGCTCGGCCTCGGCAATGCAATTGTGGATGTGATCGCCCGCGCAGAAGAGGATTTTCTCCAGCGTCATGGACTTGCCAAGGGGGCCATGATGCTGGTGGATGAGCAGGCGGCCCACAAGCTCTACGATGACATGGGTTCGGCCACGACCATCTCCGGCGGATCAGCCGCCAATACGATTGTCGGTCTTGCCTCGCTGGGCATCCGCTCGGCTTTCATCGGCAAGGTCAAGGATGACGAAGCGGGCCAGTCCTTCGCTCATGACATCCGTCGCAGCGGCGTTCATTTTGCCACGCCATTTGCAAAAGAAGGCGCCTCCACGGCGCGCTGCCTCGTGCTCGTGACGCCCGATGGAGAGCGCACGATGAACACCTATCTCGGTGCCTGCCAGAACCTTGGCCCTGATGACGTCGACGAGGCGCTCGTGCGCGCGTCCTCCATTCTCTACATGGAAGGCTATCTGTGGGATCCGCCGGCGGCGAAACAGGCCTTTCTGAAGGCGGCGGACATGGCCCATGACGCTGGCCGTCAGGTCGCCCTGACCTTGTCGGATTCGTTTTGCGTGGATCGTTATCGCGACGAGTTCCTGCATCTCATGCGCACGCGCACGGTGGACATTGTTTTCGCCAATGAACATGAGCTGAAGTCCCTGTACCAGACATCCGATTTCGACACGGCGCTGGCTGCCCTGCGCGATGAAGAACTGCTGGGCGTCGTGACACGTTCCGCCGATGGCTGTGTGATCGTTTCTCATGACCAGACGGTCGCCGTGCAGGCCTCGCCGATTGACAGGCTAGTTGATACGACCGGTGCCGGCGATCTCTTTGCTGCAGGTTTTCTCGCCGGCCTGGTGCGCGGGTGCGATCTGCGCGACGCTGGACGCCTGGGAGGCATTGCGGCAGCCGAGATCATTCAGCACTATGGCGCAAGGCCGAATGTCAATCTGGCGTCACTCGCAGCCCAGAGCGGTATCGTGCTCTGAACCTGATGTGAAACGTGGCGACGCCGCTGGCCAGCCATGCGGCGTCGCTCTATATGGCTCGCCACTAGAGCTTGCGAAGCGCGACCTGCTCGATCTTGTGGGCATCGCCCTTGGTCAGGACAAGGCTCGCGCGTGCGCGGGTCGGCAGGATGTTCTCATCGAGATTCTTCAGGTTGATTCGCCGCCAGATGTCGCGCGCCACCGTTTCGGCTTCGGCATCATCGAGCGTGGCATATTTCTGGAAATATGAGCGCGGATCGCGGAAAGCCGTGCCGCGCAGTCGCATGAAGCGTGACACATACCAGCGCTCCAGATCCTGCGTGTCGGCGTCCAGATAGACCGAGAAATCGAAAAAGTCCGAGACGAAGGGAATGTCCTTGCCAGGGCGGTTCGGCAAAAGGACATTCAGGCCCTCCACGATCAGAATGTCTGGCCGGTCGACGACAATCGATTTTCCGGGGACCACATCATAGACGAGATGCGAGTAGACCGGTGCCGGCACATTGCGTTTCCCGGCCTTGATGTCGGACAGGAACCGCAGCAGCGACGTACCGTCGTAGCTTTCGGGAAAGCCTTTTTTGTCCATCAGCTTTTCGCGTTCAAGATAGGCGTTGGGATGCAGAAACCCATCCGTCGTGATCAATTCGACCTTGGGTGTGTTCGGCCAGCGCGAGAGCAGGGCTTTCAGCACACGGGCCGTCGTCGACTTTCCGACCGCGACCGATCCTGCAATGCCGATAATATAGGGCATCTTGCCATCTTCGGCGCCCAGGAAGCGCTGCGTCGCCTTGAACAATCCTTGCGTGGCGGC
>CAIWVR010000583.1 GCA_903916165.1 uncultured Hyphomicrobiales bacterium
GCTACCGGATTCACACATCGCGCATCCGGTTCATGGCGGCCACGCCTCGTTTTGCGGCTTGGAATTCGAACCATCCGTCCCGCATGACGATCGGACCGGGCTTTCCATAATAGCCTGTCCATCCGCCCAACCTCGCGCAGACCCAGCTGCCGTAAGCGAGGGAGCCCTTGGGGTGAGGGTTCTTTTGTCTTTCGGTCTTGCCTTCGAGCTTGGCGCACAGCGCTTCCAGCAAGGGCGCGTCCCCCTCGTCGAAGGCGTCGACGAGGGGGCGCAGCGGGCCGCCCGAGGCGTCGCCGTCGCGCGCGTGCACCAGCTGCTGCACCGTGACGGCGGCGATCAGCGCCGCCACCGCCAGATTGCAGCGCGGCGTCTCGTCTTCGATATGCAGCCCTTCGACATCAAACCCTTGCGTCTTCAGCGTGCGGAACAATTGCTCGATGGCCCAGCGCCGACGATATAAATCGGCGATGACGAGCGCAGCCCGCATGTCGGCGACGTCATAGGTGGTCAGAAGCCGCCAGTGGACCCTTTCGCCCGGCGGCGGATCGACCTCGCGCACATCGACGATGGTGAGGCTCAGAGACTTCGCAAGTCCTTTATCCACGCTGTTGGCGGGCCTTTTCAGCTCGACGCGCATGAAGCGCACGGCCAACGTCGCCTGTCGCGCCGAGCGCCCGGGCTTGGCTGGCAGATCCAGCTGCGTGCGGCCCGCTTCGGGCAGCGCATCGACCGTGCCGAACAACAAGCCGCCGTCGTCGAGGGCGCGGTCCTGCGCGGCGCGCACCACCATATGCGCGCCGGGCGGGCGCAAGGCGAAGGCGGCGTAAATGTCGCTCTCGCGGTCAGCGATGAGCGTCACCTCGCGCGCATCGGCGCAGGCTTGCGCGGCGGCGTTTGCGCCATCAAGCCAGCGCTGACTTTCCTTGGCGGGGGTGGGCAGCGTGCGCCGCGCATCTTTGCGGCCTGCGTCACGCTTGAGAATCCTTGCATCGGCGAGGCCCAGGATCGCCCCGTCCTCGCCATCGACCGCCAGACACACGTGCATGTAAAGTCCGCCGCCGCCCGCCGATTTGAGGACGGTCGTGTCCTGGATGGCCAGCACATGGCGGCCCGCGGCGCGCGCACCCAGACGCAGCGCGGCGCTGGCGACCATCTCCTGCGGCGTCACCCGGGCGTTGCGAAGAAACCGTGTCAGACGAATCTCCCCGGCCCGGTCCCCGCCCAAGCGGCGCACCCGCAGTCCATGCCCCGAGGCGCAGACCAGCCGCTCATGCAAAAAGGCCCCCCTTTTTGCAGGCGGCGGTCGCCAAACCGTCCCAGCGAAACCAGCGTCATCGTGCTGCCCCCCAAATTTAACGAGATGGAATCAAACATCGGACGACAACGCAACTGAAGATGTGTGAATGCCGTAGCGCTGGCGGGAGAGGGTGGCAGGCGAAGCCTGACGGGTGAGGGTGGCTGCAAAGGGCGACATCTCAGGGTTGAAACGCCCTCATCCGCCCCGCTTCGCGGCGCACCTTCTCCCGCCAGTGCGGGAGAAGGAGTCACTTAATCCACATAAACCCGGTGATAGCGCGCACCCAGCCGCGTCAGGATCTCGTAGCCGATCGTCGCTGCGCGCAGGCCAAGATCGTCGATTGTGATCCCGTCGCCAAGCAGCACAGCGGTGGCGCCCTTCAATGCTGTTTCCGGCACATCCGTCACGTCGACAATGGTGAGATCCATCGACACGCGTCCGGCAAAGGGACAAAGCACCCCGGCCACACGCGCCTCGCCGCCAGCGCGGTCATCGGTACCCATGGCAGCGCGGGGCAGGCCATCGGCATAGCCAATACCGATGGTGGCCAGCCGCGTGCGGCGCTTCGCCGTCCATTGCGCGTTGTAGCCCACCTTTTCGCCAGCTTCGATGGTACGAATCTGGAGGAGCGGGGCTTCAAGCCGCACGACGGCCTGCATGGGATTGTCGGAGCCAGGAGTCGGATTGCCACCATAAAGTGCGTATCCCGGCCGCACGAGATCGCCATAGGGCTTTTGCGGGAGGTACAAAGCGGATGAATTGGCGAGGCTGGCGCGGGCCTGCGGCAGTGCCGTACGGACGCTGCTGAACCGCGCGATCTGGGCATGGTTGGTCGGGTCCGTTGTGGCCTCGGACGACACGAAATGCGTCATCAGCACGTCGATGGCGAGCCCCATTCCCGCGATGACGGCGACATCGGCTGGCACCACGCCGAGCCGGTTCATACCCGTGTCTACATGCAGCGCGCAGGCGTGCCCCTCGCCTGCATGTGCCCAAAGGGACGCATCCTCCAGCGATCCCAGAACGGGCCGCAGATCATGCGCGATCAGCGTGGGGAGTGAGGCCGCCAGCAATCCGTTCAGCACATAGACGACCGCATGCGGCACGACGGCGCGCACGCGGCGTCCCTCGCTCGCATGGGCGACGAAGAACGTGCGGCAGCCGGCCTTTGCGAGCGCGGGTGCAGCCGCCTCGATGCCGATCCCGTAGGCATCGGCCTTGACCACGGCACCGCATTCACCGGGCGCGACGCGCTCCGCGAGCACACGCCAATTGGCGGCGAGTGCCGCAAGGTCAATGGTCAGGATGGCCTGCGAGTCCGCACCCGCGGGGCCGGATGTTTCGGTCATGATAGAGTGCTCTTTGTCAGTCGCGGACGCGGTCAATCGCCCATCGGCTCGGGCATGTGGTCTTCCTTCGCCAGATTGCCGAAGCGGGTCATCTCGGCCTCGAACGACAGTTGCACCATGCCCGTGGGGCCGTGACGCTGCTTGCCGATAATCACTTCCGCCTTGCCGTGGACGCGATCCATGTCCATCTGCCACTTCAGGTGCTCATCCGTGCCAGGGGCAGGCTGCTTGCCGTTCAGGTAATATTCCTCGCGAAACACAAAGGCGACCACGTCGGCGTCCTGTTCGATTGACCCCGATTCGCGCAGATCCGACAATTGCGGGCGCTTGTCTTCGCGGTTCTCCACCTGACGTGACAATTGCGACAAAGCCATGATCGGGACGTTCAACTCCTTGGCGAGCGCTTTCAGCCCCGTTGTGATCTCGGTCAGTTCCTGCACGCGGTTCTCGCCCTTGGACTTCGAACCAGACAGGAGCTGCAGATAGTCGACCACCAGAACATCCAGCCCGCGCTGGCGTTTCAGGCGTCTTGCGCGCGCGGCAAGTTGCGCGATGGATATGCCGCCGGTCTGGTCGATGTAAAAGGGAATGGACTGCATGACACGCGCCGCTTCTGCGATCCGGTGGAACTCCTGGTCGGTCATGTCGCCGCGGCGGATCTTGTAGCCCGGCACGCCCGATTGTTCGGCGATGATACGCGTGGCGAGCTGTTCGGCCGCCATTTCGAGGGAGAAGAAGCCGACAATGCCGCCGTTGGTTGTCTCGTGCGTGCCATCGGGTTTTAATTCAAATGTGTAGGCCTTGGCGATGTTGAAGGCGATGTTGGTGGCAAGCGCGGTCTTGCCCATGCCGGGGCGGCCAGCGATGATGACGAGGTCGGAGCGCTGCAGGCCGCCCATCTTGTTGTCGAGATCGATCAGACCTGTCGCGATGCCTGCAAGCTTGCCATCGCGCTCATAGGCTTTCGCGGCCATGTCGATGGCGGCCGTGAGCGCGTCCGAGAAGCGCACGAAGCCACCATCATAGCGGCCCTGTTCGGCAATCGAATAGAGGCGGCGTTCGGCCTCCTCGATCTGCTCGCGTGGCTCCGCGTCGACGGGGGAATCGTAGGCCGTGTTGACGATCTCCTCGCCGATGTTGATGAGCTGGCGGCGTGTTGCGAGATCGTAGATCGTGCGTCCGTAATCTTCCGCATTGATGACGCTGGTGGCTTCCGCAGCAAGGCGCGCCAGATATTGCGGCACGGTCATGCCACCCAGATCATGCTCACCCAGAAAGGTTTTCAGCGTGAC
>CAIWVR010000584.1 GCA_903916165.1 uncultured Hyphomicrobiales bacterium
CATTCGAGAAAGGCGCCGCCCGCCGTTGAAATGTAGGTGAAGCTGTCAGCCGCGCCCGACTGGTTGAGCGCGGACACCGTGTCGCCGCCCCCCGCCACCGTGACGAGCGCGCCAGCCCTGGTGAGATCGGCCGCCGCCTTGGCCACCGCATTGGTGCCGGCGTCGAAGGGCTGCAGCTCGAATGCGCCGAACGGCCCGTTCCACACCAGCGTCCTGCAGGTTTTCAGGATCGCGACGACGGCGTCAGTCGAGCGCGGGCCCATGTCGAGGATCATCTCGTCATCGGCGACCTCGTCGACGCTGACGACGCGCGAGGGCGCATGTGCCTTGAAGTCTTTCGCCGCGACAGCATCGGTCGGCAGGACGATCTCGCAATTTGCGGCTTTCGCCAGCGCGATCATCTCGCGCGCCGTGTCAAGCAGGTCGTGCTCGCACAAGGACTTGCCGACATGCTTGCCCTGCGCGGCGAGGAAGGTGTTGGCCATGCCGCCGCCGATGATGATGTAATCGACCTTCTTCGACAGATTGCCGAGCAGTTCAAGCTTGGTGGACACTTTGGCACCGCCGACGATTGCCGCGACCGGGCGCTGCGGTTTTTCAAGTGCCAGAGTCAGCGCCTCAAGCTCGGCCTGCATGCCGCGGCCCACATAGGCCGGCAGCAGATGCGCAAGACCTTCCGTCGAGGCGTGCGCGCGATGCGCCGCCGAAAAGGCGTCGTTGACATAAAGGTCGCCGAGTTTCGCCAGAGCGGCGGCAAAATCGGGATCGTTCTTCTCTTCGCCCTTGTGGAAACGGGTGTTTTCCAAGAGCAGGACGTCGCCGTCCGTCATGTTCGCAATTGCCTCTTCAGCCTGTGCACCGATGCAATCAGGCGCGAAGGCGACGGGCAGCCCCAGATGTGCGGGCAGCGCCGCGGCGATGGCCTTCAACGAATTGGCCTCGTCCGGCCCGTTCTTCGGGCGACCGAAATGCGCAAGCAGGATGACGCGCGCGCCCTTCTTGACCAGCTCGTGGATGGTGGGCGCAATGCGCTCGATGCGGGTCGCGTCGGTGATGCGCGCGGCGTCCATCGGCAGGTTGAGATCGACGCGCAGCAGCACGCGCTTGTGGGTTACGTCAGCCTGGTCAAGGGTGCGGAATTGTGAGGTCATTTGGCCATTCTTGCGATTGCGAAGACGATCCCCGAGCCGATGGCCCATGTCGAAAAGACGATTCCGAGCAGGGTCCATGTGGTCGGGAAGTTGGAAATCTTTCCTTTGATTTCGGCGATGTCGCTTCCGACTTTGCCGCTCAGGGCGGCGACATCTTCCTTTGTCGCCAGCGAGCCAAGCCTCGCTTCGACGCGTGCGAACGAGAGTTCAAGGCGCTGGAGCGATTGTTCCATTCGCTCGGAACGAGCCTCCAAAGCTTCGACGCGCTTCTCGATCATCGGATCCTCCGGGCCAGAACCTCCACCATTCTCAGTGGCCTTGCCTCCCTCCCCCGGGAACTGGATGATGTTGTCGCTACTCATCGACAGCCTCACCATATTGCGAGGGTGCGGCACCATTTAGGACCGCCTCGGCGAACTGTTCCACGTGCCCGCAATGCGTGCAAATCAATGTGACCAAGGGCTGCGCCACAGCCTCTCTCCCGTACCGCTGAGGCCCAACGTCCTGGCGCTCAAGGACGGTCCGATAACCTTGATCCGGCTGTTCGACGAGACCAAAGTCCCGCCTACCGCAACCAGAACACGTAATCAGGTTCGCATGGTGCATCAACCGACGAGCAAGCTTTTTAGCTTGCTCGCCAGCACGCACCCGAATGACTAGCGCCATGGCGCGCCCCCTTCGCGACTTCGGCCAACTAGATGAGCTTGCCCATCGCCACAGCCGTGTCGCTCATGCGGTTCGAGAAGCCCCATTCGTTGTCGTACCAGGACAGGATGCGCACGAAGGTGCCGTCCATGACCTTCGTCTGGTCCATATGGAACACCGACGAATGTGAATCGTGGTTGAAGTCGATCGAGACATTCGGCGTGTTGGTGTAGCCGAGAATGCCCTTGAGCGGACCGTCAGCGGCAGCCTTGATGGCGGCGTTGACTTCCGCGACCGTCGTCGCGCGCCTGGCGACGAACTTGAGATCCACGACCGAGACATTGGGCGTCGGCACGCGGATGGCCGAGCCGTCGAGCTTGCCATTGAGTTCCGGCAGCACGAGGCCCACCGCCTTGGCGGCACCGGTCGAGGTCGGGATCATTGAAAGCGCCGCAGCGCGGCCGCGGTAGAGATCCTTGTGCATCGTGTCGAGCGTCGGCTGGTCGCCGGTGTAGGAATGGATCGTCGTCATGAAGCCCTTCTCGATGCCGATGGCGTCGTTGAGGACCTTGGCGACCGGCGCCAGGCAATTGGTGGTGCACGAGGCGTTCGAGATCACGACGTGATCCTTCGTCAGCTTGTCGTGGTTCACGCCGAAGACGACCGTGAGGTCGGCATTGTCGCAGGGTGCCGAGACGATGACGCGCCTAGCGCCGGCCTCGAGATGCGCGGCAGCCTTTTCACGCGTCACGAAAATGCCCGTGCATTCAAGCGCAATGTCGACGCCGAGTTCTTTGTGCGGCAGTTCGGCGGGATTGCGGATTGCGGTGACCTTGATCGGGCCGAAGCCAACGTCGATCGTGTCGCCATCGACCGTCACCGTGCCGGGAAAGCGGCCATGCACCGAGTCGAAGCGCATCAGATGCGCATTCGTCTCGACGGGCCCAAGATCATTGATGGCGACGACCTGAATGTCCGTGCGGCCCGATTCCACAATCGCCCGCAGAACATTGCGGCCGATCCGACCGAAACCGTTGATCGCGACCTTGACCGTCATTTTGTCTCTCCTCGAACAGAATGGGGCCGGGCGAGGATCCGCCCGGAATTTATATGATTTTTATACAGCAAGGCGCAGCAGCGCGGCAAACGCTGCCTTGCCCTGTAACTAACGCGGCAGGCGCGCGAGGGCGGCGTCCGCCACAGCTTTCGCCGTGATGCCGAAATGCTCATAAAGCGTCTTGCAGGGCGCACTTTCCCCAAAAGACTTCATGCCGATGAAGATGCCCGTGTCGCCGATCAGGGCATCCCAGCCCATGCGAACCGCCGCCTCCACGGCGATACGCACCGGCGCGGAGCCGATCACCTTCGCGCGATAGGCACCGTCCTGGTCGAGAAACAGGTCCATGCAGGGCACCGACACCACACGGGCGGCAACGCCCTTTGCCTTCAGAAGGTCGCGTCCCGCAAGCGCGATTTCGACTTCCGAGCCCGACGCGAAGATCGTGACCTGGGCTTCACCATCAGCCGCGGCAAGTTCATAGGCGCCGCGCGCGCTGAGATTGTCCTCGACGAAGGACATGCGGACCTGCGGCAGGTTCTGGCGGGTCAGCGCCAGAATGGAGGGCGTGTGCCGCGCCTCGAGCGCCGCCTGCCAGCACTCGAGGGTTTCGGTCTGGTCGGCGGGGCGGAAGACGTTCAGGTTTGGAATGGCGCGCAGCGAGGCGATGGTCTCGACCGGCTGATGGGTCGGGCCGTCTTCGCCCAGACCGATGGAATCATGGGTGAGCACCTGGATTTGACGCGTCTTCATCAGGGCGGCCAGCCGCAGCGAGGGGCGCATGTAATCGGCAAAGACGAGGAAAGTCGCGCCCGACGGGATATAGCCGCCATGCAAGGCCATGCCATTGATGGCCGCCGCCATGCCATGTTCGCGAATGCCCCAATGCACGAAACGGCCGGCATAATGGCCGGGCGAGATCGCCGGGGTGGCTGCGACCTTGGTGTTGTTGGAGCCGGTGAGATCGGCAGAGCCGGTGACGAGCTCCGGCACGGCGGGCGCGAGCACAGCAATGGCGGCTTCCGACGCCTTGCGGGTGGCGATGGGCGTCGCGTCCGACGCAAGACGCTGCTTGGCGGCGCGCACGGCCTCGCTCAGGCCCGGCGCGCTGTCGCCCCTGATGCGGCGCTCGAATTCGGCGCGGATGTCGGCGGGCATGGCGGCGAGCTTCCCGGCGCGCCAGGCCTTGGCGAGACGGGCGCCCTTTTTGCCGGCCTTGCGCCAGGCGGCGAGGATGTCGTCGGGAATGACGAAGGGCTCGAAATGCCAGCCGAGCGCGGCGCGCGCGCCAGCGATCTCCTCGGCACCAAGCGGCTCGCCATGGGCCTTGGACGTGCCGGCGCGCTTGGGCGCGCCATAGCCGATCTGCGTCTTGCAGGCGATCAGCGTCGGCTTGTCGGATTTTTGCGCGCGGCGGATGGCGCGCAGGATCGCCTTCTCGTCATGGCCGTCGATGCGCACGGCATTCCAGCCGCAGGCCTTGAAGCGCATGATCTGATCGACCGAATCCGACACCGAGAGCGGGCCGTCGATGGAAATGTCATTGTCGTCCCACATGACGATCATGCGGTTGAGCTTGAGATGGCCCGCGATGGCGATCGCTTCCTGCGAGACGCCTTCCATCAGGTCGCCGTCAGAGGCGAGCACATAGGTGAAATGGTCAACCGCATCGCCGAATTCCGCGTTCATCATGCGCTCGG
>CAIWVR010000585.1 GCA_903916165.1 uncultured Hyphomicrobiales bacterium
CGCGCTCGAGCAGGCGGGAGTGCAGGTAGAACACGTCGCCGGGATAGGCTTCGCGGCCCGGCGGGCGGCGCAGCAGCAGCGTCATCTGGCGATAGGCCACGGCCTGCTTCGACAGATCGTCATAGATGATGACGGCATGCATCCCGTTGTCGCGGAAATACTCGCCCATGGCGCAGCCGGAGAAGGGCGCCAGGAACTGCATCGGAGCCGGATCGGACGCCGTTGCGGCGACAACGATCGAATATTCCAGCGCGCCGCGCTCTTCGAGCACTTTCACGAACTGGGCGACAGTCGAGCGCTTCTGGCCGATGGCGACGTAGACGCAATAGAGCTTCTGATGTTCGTCAGTGCCCTCATTCTGCGCCTTCTGGTTCAGGATCGTGTCGAGCGCGATCGCGGTCTTGCCGGTCTGGCGGTCACCGATGATCAGTTCGCGCTGGCCGCGGCCGACGGGGATCAGGGCGTCAATCGCCTTGAGGCCAGTCGCCATCGGCTCGTGCACGGACTTGCGGGGAATGATGCCGGGGGCCTTCACGTCAACGCGCGAGCGCTTCTCGTAAACGACCGGACCCTTGCCGTCGATCGGATTGCCGAGCGCGTCGACGACGCGGCCAAGCAGACCCTTGCCGACCGGCACGTCCACGATGGCACCGGTGCGCTTGACCGTCTGGCCTTCCTTCAGCTCGCGGTCGGACCCGAAGATCACGACGCCGACATTGTCGGTTTCGAGGTTGAGGGCCATGCCACGCACGCCGTTCTCGAATTCAACCATCTCGCCGGCCTGGACATTGTCCAGACCGTAGACGCGGGCAATACCGTCGCCGACGGAGAGCACCTGGCCCACCTCGGTGACCTGAGCTTCGTTACCGAAGTTCGCGATCTCGTTCTTCAGGATCGCGGAAATTTCAGCGGCGCGGATATCCATCAGCCGACCTCTTTCATGCGTGTGCGGATCGAATTGAGTTTGGTCCTGAGCGAGCCGTCGACCATGCGAGACCCGAGCTTGACGATGAGGCCGCCGATGATCGCAGGATCAACCTTCACGTTCATCTCGACGGAGGACGAGCCGGCCGCCTCGCGCAGCGCCAGGCGCAGGGCTTCGAGGTTGGCGGGCGAAAGGGGCTCGGCAACTGTCACCTCGGCGCGCGAGACGCCGCGAGCGGCATCCAGCAGCTTGCCGAAATCGGCGATCATCGTCGGTGCCGCAAACAGGCGACGCTTCGTGGCGACGAGCTTGAGAAATTGCGCAGTCAGCCCGCCGATTCCGGCTGCGGCGAGCACGGCACCGAGCGCCTTGACCTGCTCTTCAGCGGAAAATGCAGGACTGCGCACGAGACGGGCCAGATCGGCGCTCTCGGTGAGCATGGCGCTGAAACGGCCAAGATCGGCGGCGACCTGTTCGGTCGCGCCCTGCTCTTGCGCCAGCGCAAAAAGGGCAGAGGCATAGCGCCCTGCCATTCCGGTAACGATGGTTTCGTCTTTAGCCACGCGGAAAGCCTCTGGACTGGCGTCGGGCACGCTTGCGGCAAGGGTCCGGGTCGCGGCAATGCCGCAAAGACCTCTGCAACGAGCTGTCAGGGACCGGGGCATGGCCAAGATTTAGCCAGCAGGTCAAACCCGTCAGAAACGACTTGCAAAAAGCCGAACCCGCCAAGCCAAACCTGCGCCCCGAAGACGGGGTCACGTAACACATGGATTTTGGGCGCGCAACCGCATCGCACGCGTCCGGGGTCACGCTTTCGGAAGCAGGGGACGCAAAGGAACCCGCGCCACCCGCGCCGGCGGCGGGCAAGACCTCAAGCCGTTGTGGGTTTCTGACCGGCCTGCGGACGTAGGTTGCGTGTAAGATCTTTTAGAAAATCAAGAATTATCTACGTGCTCAGATCAGTGTCCGGTCACGATCCTGTCCGGAGACGGCCCCCGTGACGTCGGCGATCGCGGTGCTGTTTCCCAGTGCCGCGGGACTGTCCTTCTGTGGACCGACAATGCGGGGCCTTGAA
>CAIWVR010000586.1 GCA_903916165.1 uncultured Hyphomicrobiales bacterium
CGCAAGATGGCCTACAAGGCCCGCTACCTGCCGCAGGAGCGGCTCGGGCTGAATGGCTGGCAATTGGTGGAGTAGCTGGTGTCCGCCCTTCTCCCGCATGGCGGGAGAAGGTGTCGCGCGAAGCGCGACGGATGAGGGCGGAGCCACCGCGCGCTATCTTATGTCATGTCAAAGGCGGCGCCACCCTCACCCCGGCTCACGCTGCGCGTGAGTCCGCACTCTCCCGCGCTGCGGGAGAGGGTTTTGGCCCGCCTCTTTCAAAACCTGTTGTTCTTCGGAAAGCCCTTTGGTGGCAGGCGTCCGGCTTCGGCGCGCGCGCCAATCCAGTCGTTCAGCTCGGGCTTCACGACCGTAAAAGTCCGGCCCGCCGAATCCTTCCAGGTCAGGCCATCCTTCAGCGCAAAAATGCGCGCGTCGCTGATGCCGCCATCCTTGTATTTCTGCAGCCGCACGCCCTTGCCGCGCGACATGTCGGGCACTTCATCGAGCCTGAAGACCAGCAGCTTGCGGTTTTCGCCGATGGTGGCGACATGGTCGCCAACGGCGGGCACCAGCACCTGCGCCTTGGCCGGCGCATCGACATTGAGCACGGCGCGGCCCTTGCGGGTCGAGGACAGCATGTCGTCCTGGTTGACCACAAAACCACGCCCGTCCGACCCGGCGATCAGCATCTTCTGTCCCGCCACATAGGGCAGGATCTGCACCACATCCTCGCCCTCGTCGATATCGGCCATCAGACGCACTGGCTCGCCAAAGCCACGCCCGCCTGGCAGTTTGACGGCGTCGAGGGTGAACACCTTGCCGTTGGTCGCCAACACCAGGACTTTCGACGTGGTCTCGGCGAAGAAGGCGGTATCCAGCGCGTCATCGCCCTTGAACTGCAAGGACGACAGATCGGCGACATGGCCTTTCAGCGTGCGGATCCAGCCCTTTTGCGTGAAGACGACCGTCACGGGCTCGCGCTCGATCATCGATTCCTCGAGTTCCAGCGCAGCACCTTCCGGCGGCGTCTCGAACTGCGTGCGGCGCTTGCCCAGCTTGCCATCAGCATTGAGGCGCTTCTTCACGTCGCGGATCTGGGCGGTGATGGTCTTCCACTGCTGGCTTTCATCCGACAGCAGGGATTCGATCTCGCCCTTCTCGCGGGTGAGTTCGTCGTACTCCTTGCGCAGCTGCATTTCCTCAAGGCGGCGCAGCGACCGCAGGCGCGTGTCGAGAATATAATTGGCCTGCACGTCCGACAGGGCGAAGCGGAGTTTGAGCGCATCCTTCGGCTCGTCTTCCTCGCGGATGATACGGATCACCTCGTCGAGATGCAGGAAGACGATCAGCATGCCGGCGACGACTTCGAGCCGGTGCGCGATCTCGCCGAGCCGGAACCGCGAGCGACGCAGCAGGACTTCGCGGCGATGGTCGAGCCATTGCTTCAGCGCTTCGGCCAGCGATACGACGCGCGGGACGACACCGTCCACCAGCACGTTCATGTTCACGGGAAAGCGCGATTCAAGCTCCGTCAGCCGGAACAGGGATTCCATCATCACAACGGGATCGATGGTGCGGGCGCGCGGCTCGAACACGACCCGCACGTCTTCCGCCGATTCGTCGCGCACGTCGCCGAGCAGCGGCAGCTTCTTGTCATTCAGCAGTTCAGCGATCTTCTCGATCAGCCGCGACTTCTGCACGCCATAGGGAATCTCGGTGACCACAACGACCCAGGTGCCGCGCTGGCCCTCTTCCTTGGTCCATTTCGAGCGGACGCGGAACGAGCCGCGCCCGGTGCGATAGGTTTCCGCAATCGCCTCCGGGCCATCGACCACAATGCCGCCGGTGGGAAAATCGGGACCGGGCACGAAGGTCAGCAACTGGTCCGTCGTCGCCTTCGGGTGCGTCACCAGATAGAGCGCCGCGTCGCAAAGCTCGCCGACATTGTGCGGCGGGATCGAGGTCGCCATGCCCACCGCAATGCCCTGCGAACCATTGGCCAGCAGGTTCGGAAAGGCGGCGGGGAGAACGATCGGTTCTTTCTGGTCGCCCGAATAATTTTCACGGAAGTCGATGGAATCTTCGTTGATACCCTCGAGCAGCAGGCGCGCGGCGTCGGTCATGCGCGCTTCGGTGTAGCGATAGGCGGCGGCGCTATCGCCGTCGATATTGCCGAAATTGCCCTGCCCCTCGATCATCGGGTAACGCGAGGCGAAATCCTGTGCGAGGCGCACCAGCGCATCATAGATCGCCTGGTCGCCATGCGGATGGAACGAGCCCATCACATCGCCGACGATCTTCGCGCATTTCTTGAAGGCAGTGCCCGGATCAAGCCGCAGAATGTGCATGCCATACAGGATGCGGCGATGCACGGGCTTCAGCCCGTCACGCGCATCCGGCAGCGCGCGCCCCATGATGGTCGACAGCGCATAGGCGAGATAACGCTCTTCCAGCGCATCGCGGAGATTGATCGGATCGGGTTCAGCCGGAGGCGCCGGCGGCGTAAAGGGCTTGGCCATGGCCCGGGGTTAAAGCATGGTCCCGCCCCTCGCAAGTTCCCTTTTTGTCCCATCCACCGGCAAGAGACGAAAGGCGTGTGTGGTCTGCCCGGACTTTGTCCCGGCGGCTCTTGCGCGGCCTCGCGCGAGCCATTACGCCTGCGCCCCACGTGTACATGAGTCACCTGCGATTCGTGCGGAACGTTGCAATGCAACGCCGCATGTCACCGGCCCAGAGCAACGTGCAGCCATCACCCCAGGTCAAACAGCGTGAAACTTTTCCTCCGCACCATCTCCTGTCTCGCTCTTGGTGTTCTTCTCGCCGTGGGTGCCTTTAGCGTCCTGGGCTGGCATTCGGCCATTGTGGAAGCCCGCGAAGAATGCACGATGCGTGAAGTGCAGCTAGACGAGGGCTATGGCGTAAGCCGCGTGGAACTCCGCGAAATCTGCGAACGCTAGAGACAGGCGATATAGGCAGCGCGCGCGTCCGGCATCGGCACGCCGCGCGCGGCAAAAACATCCCGCCCCAGAAAGAATCCCGTCAACCGGAACCCTGCCTGAACATTCTCCCGGGCCACCATCGATTCGGGTTCATTGTCGGTGAGGAAGGCGGGCAGCACGAGAAGCCGGTCGCGCCAGGGTTCTCCCGCAAGGCGCGAGACCGCCCGGCCCGACTTCGGCGACACGAAGACGAGTTCCTGCGTCCCGCCTGTCGAGGCGCAGCAGCTGAGGTCGAGGCCGAAGCCAAGTTCGACCAGCAGTGCCATTTCGAACCGCACCATCAGCGCCGGCGCGATGCCATCCTCATGCAACCGATCGACGATCACGCCCGCCATGTCGTAGAGCATGGGATGCGGCTCGCGCTCCGGCAGAAGGCGCAACAGCGCACAGACCAGTCCGACACCATGCAGCGCCTGCGACGAATCCATCAGGACCGAGGTGCGCAGCCGCGTGGCCTCGATGGCATAGAGGCCGAGATGTTCCTCGATGCGCGCGCGCCAGATGGCGTCGACAGAATTGCCAGGCTGCAGGACCGGCTGCATGGCGCGCGAGCGCCCCGAGCGCACCATGCCCGCATGGCGGCCATGCGCGCGCGTCATCAATTCCGCAATGACGCTCGATTCGCCATGACGGCGAACGCCGAGCACAAGGGCTTCATCACGCCATTCCATTTTACGCCTACCTCGTCATTGCGAGCGCAGCGAAGCACTCCAGAGGCCACACGTGAGGCTTCTGGATTGCTTCGCGCTTGCGCTCGCAATGACGGCGCGAGTTCATGGACTACAAATCAGCGAGCTTGAGCTCGGCATGATATTCCACGCCCTCGACATCCTTGGTGATCGCCTGCCCGCAGATCACGCGGCCTTTCACGGGATCGAAGGTCAGCGTCGGGGGGCCGTAAAGCGACCAGCCCTTGTTGATGGCGCCCGTGACGCGGTGGCAGAAGGACGCATCGTCCGGGCCGGTCAGGTAACGATAGGCGGTGAAACGCTGGCGCAGGTTGAGGGGCGAAGCAGACATCGGGTCCTCCATTATTTGCGCGGGAATTCCAGTCCCATTTCACGATAGCGCTCGGGATCGTCGCCCCAATTTTCGCGCACCTTCACGAAAAGGAACAGATGGATGTTGGTTTCCGCCGCCTCGATAATGTCCTTGCGCGCGGCGCTGCCGATCGACTTGATCGTGCGTCCGCCCTCGCCGATGACGATCTTCTTGTGGCCCTCGCGGGTTACATAGATCGTCTGCTCGACGCGCGCGGAGCCGTCGGGCTGCTCCTTCCAGAGCTCGGTCTCGACGGTTGATTCATAGGGCAGTTCGTCATGCAGGCGCTCGAACAGCTTTTCGCGGGTGATCTCGGCGGCGAGCGAGCGCAACGGCGCATCCGACACCTGGTCTTCCGGATAAAGCCACGGACCCAATTGCATCATGGGCGCGAGCGTCTCGCGCATTTTCTGCAGGCCGTGCCCCTTCAGCGCCGAGATCATGAATGTGTCGGTAAAGGAGACTTTTTCATTGAGATCGGCGGCGAGCTTCAAAAGGCGAGGAACGTCGATGGAATCGATCTTGTTCAGCACCAGCACCTTTTTCGAGCC
>CAIWVR010000587.1 GCA_903916165.1 uncultured Hyphomicrobiales bacterium
CCGGTGCCACCGCCTCGCTGAAGAAGGAAGGCATTGTCGCGAAATTCATTCCCGAGAACGCCAAGCGCTTTCCGAAGGAATATATCGATTCCGAGGGCTATTGGGTTGCGACCAATCTCTATGTCCTGACGCCCGGCTACAATACGGAGCTGATCAGGAAGGGCACGCAGCCAAAGACGTTCCAGGATCTGCTCGATCCGAAATACAAGGGGAAGATCGCATGGAACTCGACCTCATCCTCGTCGGCCGGGCCGGGCTTCGTCGGCATCGTGCTGGAGACGATGGGCGAGGAGAAGGGCATTGCCTATCTGCGTGACCTCGCCAAGCAGCAGCCGACGGGGCTGGCCGTCGCCGCGCGTCAGGTGCTCGACCAGGTGATCGCCGGCGAATATGCCATCGCGCTGAACATTTTCAACAACCACGCCGTCATCAGCGCCGCCAAGGGCGCGCCGGTCGACTGGATTCCGATGGATCCGGCGCTCGGCGTGCTGTCGGTCATTTCCGTCACCAAGGACGCGCCGCACCCCAATGCGGGACGCCTGTTTCTGGAATTTCTGATGTCGGAAGACGGCCAGAAAATCTATCGCGACGCTGAATATCTGCCCGTCGACCCCAACGTGCCGCCCAAGGATCTCGCGTTGCGTCCAGATGGCGTCAAGTTCCGCGCGATCTACAAGACGCCCGAAGACATTGATCGCGAGATGCCGCGCTGGGCCGAAATTTTCAAGAGTATTTTCAGGTGACCGACAAGATGAGTGTATATGCGTCCGGGCCTGAAAGCGCGCCGTCCTGGATGGCGCGTTTTGCGCCGCGAGACGAGCGGGTGATCTTTGTCGTTATCGTCGGACTGATCTTCGCCATTCTCGTCCTGCCGCCGCTGTTGTTTCTGGTCAAGGGCGCGCTGAGCGTGGAGGAGGGGCCGGTCACACGCTTCACGCTGGAGCGGTTCGGACGGATTCTCGCCCAGCGCGGCATCTGGATGAGCGCATTCAACTCGGTGGTTTTTGCCTTCGGGAGCGCCATCGTCGCCTTGCTGATCGGTGGCGTGAATGCCTGGCTGGTGGAACGAACCGACACGCCGTTCAAGCCGCTGGCCTATCTCACGACCATCATCTCGCTCGGCACGCCCTATGTGCTCTACACGAGTTCATGGCTCCTGCTGCTCGCGCGGTCCGGCCCGATCAATTCGTGGTATCGCGAACTGACAGGCGACACCGGCGTGCTGATCAATGTCTATGGCCTGGGCGGCATGATCTTCATCGAGGGCCTTTTGTGGTCGCCGCTCGTCTTCCTCTTGCTCGGCTCGACGCTGCGCAATTTCAACCCCGATCTTGAAGAAGCTGCGCGGATGAGCGGGGCGGGGACATGGGCAACGCTGCGCAAGATCACGCTGCGGCTGTCGATGCCCTCGATACTCGCGCTCGCCATGCTGGTCTTTATCCGCACCATCGAGGCGTTTGAAGTGCCTGCCCTCGTCGGCCTGCCGGGTCGTGTGCATGTGCTCACCACTGACATCTACGAAATGATGCACCGGACCATGCCGCCCGACATTGGCTCGGCCAGCACATTGTCGATCGTGCTGCTCGGCGTCGTGGCGCTGCTGCTCTATTATTACGGCAAGCTGACGCGCAGTGCCGAAAAATTCGCGACCATCACAGGCAAGAATTTCCGGCCCAACCAGATTCCGCTCGGCGTTTTTCGGCCCATCGGTGGCGCGATCCTCGTGCTGAATTTCGTGCTGCTGCTGATTTTGCCGATGCTCATTCTTGTCTGGGCGTCGCTGCTGCCGTTCTACCAGACGGTGCGCTCGTCCGCCTTCAAGCTGCTGAGCTTCAATCATTACATCAATATTTTCGAGAGCTCGCGCTATCTCTCGCTGCTCGGCAACACGCTGCTCGTGGCTGTTGTCACCGCGACCTTGGTGATGGGGCTCACCGCACTCGCCGCCTGGCTCAGTGTGCGCAAGGCGCCGGGCGCGCGCATCGTCGACCAGCTCGGCACCGTGCCGCTGGTGTTTCCGGGCATCGTGCTCGGCGTCGGCGTGATGCAGTTTTTTCTGGCGGCTCCGTTTGGCGTCTACGGCACGATCTGGATCATCGTCTGGGCCTTCCTCATCAATTATCTGCCCTATGGCGTGCGCTATTCCTATGCGGGCATGCTGCAGGTGCATCGCGAGCTGGAGGAGGCGGCGGCTGTGTCTGGCGCCTCGCCCCTGGTCGGTTTCCGCCGCATCATCCTGCCGCTGCTGGCACCCTCGCTGATCGCCGGCTGGCTCTTCATCTTCCTGCTCGCCACCCGCGTGCTGACCTTGCCCGTGCTACTGTCGGGCCCGTCCTCGCAAACGATGGCGGTGGCGATGTTCGATCTGTGGAGCAACGGGCAGGGGCCGGAGCTTGCCGCGCTCGGGCTGCTCTGGAGCTGCGCGATGACGACGATTGCGCTGATCTTCTATTTCTTCGCGCGCCGCTCGGGCGTCGGCATGTATGGGCAAGGCTGAGGGACGATATATGACCAGCAACAGAACGCAGGACAACCTGCGCGCCGCCATCGTCAAGGTCGAGGCCCTGCTCAACCCGCGCAATGTCGTCATCGTCGGCGCCACAGACAAGCCCGGCAACTGGCCGCAGCGCGTCTGGCGCAATCTGGAGCGCTATGGCTACAAGGGCGCGGTCTATCCGCTCAACCCGACGCGTGACAGCGTCTGGGACACGCGCTGCTATCGCGCCTTCACGGATCTGCCGGAAAAGCCGGATCATCTCGTGGTGCTGGCACCGGCGAAAACCGTCTGCGCCACCTTGCGCGCCGCCGCCGCCGCGGGCGCACGCAGCGCGACCATCATGACCTCGGGCTTCGATGAGGCGCCCGATGCGGCGGGCCAGCAGCTCGGCGCCGACCTGCGCGCCGTGATCGCGGAAACCGGCCTTGCCGTATCCGGCCCGAATTGCCTTGGCAATTTCAA
>CAIWVR010000588.1 GCA_903916165.1 uncultured Hyphomicrobiales bacterium
CCACGTGAGGCTTCTGGATTGCTTCGCTTCGCTCGCAATGACGGCGGAGAGATTGCGGCCCCTGCATCCGTCATTGCCGCGGAGCTCACGCTCCTCGCAAGGGCGATTGAGAAAATGCACTATAGCTTTCAACTTTTGCAATGACGATGTTCAGCTCGCCCAATCCGGCGGTGGAGCCGTCAACGTCACAGTCTCACCGCTTGCTGGATGCGCGAAGCTGATTTTCCAGGCATGCAGGCAAAGCGGTTGTTCGCCGACTTCCTTCGTCAATCGCGGCACCGCATCCTCCTCGCAATAGGCGGCATCGCCCACCACGGCAAAGCCCAGATGTGCGCAATGGATGCGGATCTGGTTTGTGCGTCCGGTCAAGGGCCGCGCCTCGAGCAGGCTTGTACCATCTGCCGAACGCTCAAGCAGTGTAAACAAAGTGGTCGCCGCATCGCCGTCCTGCTCATCGATCGCACGTGTTCCTGAAACACACGCCTCTCTGCCGATGGGCGCATCGCACCGAAACGCATCGTCTGCGGGATGGCCCTGAACGCGCACCAGATAGGTCTTTTGGACGCGGCCTTCAGCAAAGGCGCTCTGCAACCGCCCGGCGAAGTGACGGCTGCGTGCGGCAATCACAAGGCCAGTGGTATTGGCATCGAGCCGATGCGCGGGCCGCAGTTTCTGTGGTCGGTAAACCTGATCGAGCGCATGTTGCAACGTGTTGCGCGTGTAGCGGCCGCCCGCATGCATGGGCAAGGGGGCGGGCTTGTTCAGCACCACCAGCGCCTCATCCTCGTAGAGCACGCTGATATCGCAAGCCACATCAGGTTCGATGGTGTGTGGACGCCGATGCAGCAGACGATCGCCAGCGCGCACAATGTCTGTTGCGCCGAGCATTTGATGTTTTGAATCGAGCAAATGCCCCGCGCGGCATTGCTCGTCCCAATGTTCCGCGGGCATATGCTTCAGCAAACGGGAGAAGGTTTCCAGCACAGTGAAACCTTCGCATTCCTGCGGCACGCGCAGGGGGCGGAAAACATCGGTCGGCAGACTGCCGGGCAGTGGATTCATCGCAGCCTGCATGGCACGATTGCGGCTCTCCACCAGTGCCGCGCTTTGCTCTGCATCCGTGCGGTAACACCATGGGCAGGATTTTCCTGGCACATAGCGGACGTCGCGTTGTTCGTCAGCGGTTAGCGGTGACAGGCATGCGAAACATTGCGCGGCATCGGATACGTGCAGCGCAGGGTCGACACCCACGCGCTGGTCGAAGACGAAGCAATCGCCATTGTAATGGGCACCGCCACATTCCTCGAAATATTTTAAGATTCCGCCGTCCAGTTGGAACACTTTGCGAAAGCCCTGAGACTCCATATAGGGGCCAGCCTTCTCGCAGCGGATGCCTCCAGTGCAGAACATGACGATGGTCTCATCCTTGAGGTCTTCAGGGAGTTTGGCGACGGCTTCGGGGAAGTCGCGGAAATGGTCGACGCCGGCAGGCAGCGCATTCTCGAAAGTGCCCAGTTTCACCTCGTAGTCATTGCGCGTATCAAGCAGCGTGATTTTGCGCCCCTCATCGAGCCAGGTTTTTAACTGCAGCGGGGCAAGTTTGGGGGATGTGTGTTTGGAAGGGTCGATGCCTGGCACGCCGAAGGCGATAATCTCGCGCTTGATCCGCACCAGCATGCGCCGGAAGGGTTGATTGGCCGTGGCGCTGTATTTGGCTGAAAGCGGTTCAAGCCCGGGGATCGCGCGCAGGCGGGCCAAGAGGGACTCGACCGCATCTGCCTCGCCGGCCACGAAAAGATTGACGCCCTCAGTGCTCAGCAGGATCGTGCCGCGCAATTCCTTGGCGCTGCAGAAAGCCAGCAGCTCGGTGCGCAAGGCCTGCAAGTCTTGCAATGGTGCGAACCGGTAGGCCGCAATATTGACAATTGAGCGCGCGGGGGAGGGTTTGGTTTCGGCTTTCACAGGGTCTTTATAAGGGATCGCGCCGCATCGTCAACGAAGTGAGGGCCTCACCCCTTCACCTCCCGCGTCTTCCACAAAGACCAGCCCACACCCGCTGCCAGAATGGCGAAGGTTATCGACAAGGACGCAATGGGCGGGAATTTCGCCAACCCGAAGAGATCAGCCACGAACATCTTCGAGCCAATGAAGATGAGCAATACAGCCAACGCAAAATAAGGCGCGCGCAGCCCCAAGGTCGCAAAGATGTTCGATGTGTAGACGATGAATGGATCTTTCGTGATTGCAAAAATTGCGGGGACACGATCAACCGCACAATCGACATCGACAATTTCGACCATAGCCAGCGCCAGAAAAAGTGGCGTGACATAGGTTGAGGATCGACCCGTCGCCGGATCGATCAAGCACAGGAAGAAACGCTCGCCGTGCAATTCATCCCTTAGGGGCTGATAGTTTTGATGACACGCAATGCGCCGCTGGCACCCACATCATGATCTTTGTCAGCCGTTTTCCACATTTTTCGACGAAGGTTATGCCAAGGCCAATCATGATCGCGCGCAGCATGATCATGCCCAAAATGCCCCAGAACACAAAGCGGTGTTGATAGCGGCGTGGCACAGCAAAATAGCTGAAGTTCAATGGGGGCTCTCCGAGATTCCCGGAGAAATGACCGGCACTCGTCAGACTTTCAACGTCGGGTCCTCATCCTTCGACACCAGCGCCTCCTGCGCCAGCAACGCCCGCTTGCGTTCGACGCCCCAGCGGTAGCCCGACAGGCTGCCATCGCCACGCACCACGCGGTGGCAGGGGATGACGACGGCCAGCACATTGGTCGCGCAGGCGCGCGCCACGGCGCGGGCGGAGCCGGGGGCACCGAGGCTGCGCGCGACCTGCGCATAGCTTGCCGTCGTTCCGGCGGGAATAGCGCGCAGGGCCTGCCACACGCGCTGTTGGAAGGCGGTGCCGCCGATATCGAGCGGCAGGTTGGCACCGGCGCGCGGTGCCTCCACCAGTCCGACCACCTCTGCGACCGTTCGCTCGAAGGCCGCATCGGCCCCGGTCAGTTCCGCGTTCGGAAACCTGTCCTGGAGAAAGCGCAGCAGCGCGTCGGCATCGTCGCCGAGGTCGATGGAGCAGATGCCCGTGTCGGTCGCCGCAACCAGGATGGCGCCGAGGAAACATTGGCCGACGGCGAAGCG
>CAIWVR010000589.1 GCA_903916165.1 uncultured Hyphomicrobiales bacterium
CCCGCCAGCAGCGCGGTGACGAGCGCGACGCGTGCGTCAAAGAGCAGCGTTGCGAGCCGTGCCAGCGGCGTCACGCCCATGGCGTTCAGTTCGTCGCGATAGTCGAGCCAGAGATCGTCGACGCTCTGCCGGGTCAGCGCGGCAATGATCGGCGTGATGAGAATGGCCTGCGCGATCACCATGGCGGTCGGCGTGAACAGGAGGCCGTAGCTGCCCAGAGGCCCGGAGCGCGACAGCAGCAGGTAGACCGCAAGGCCAACCACCACCGGCGGCAGGCCCATGAAGGCATTGACGAGGACGATCAGCGCGCCACGGCCGGGAAACCGCGCCAGCGCCAGCAGGCCGCCGAGCGGCAAGCCGACCAGCGCTGCCAGCGCCACGGCCAGCAGGCTGACCTTGAGCGACAGAAAGACGATCGCAAACAGCGCCGGATCGCCCGAAAGCACGAGCTGCCAGGCGCCAGCACCCTCAGGCATTGGCTTCCTCCATGCCACAAGTTAGGGCGCTGAATCCGGAAATTGTCAAACACTTGAATTCAAGCAGTCATATGCATAAAAATGCAGCCATGGATCTTCTCAACACGGCCGAAGCCGCCGATTACCTTCGCATCAAGGAGCGCAAGCTTTACGAGCTTGTCTCCGAGGGCGCGGTCCCTTGCTCGAAAGTCACCGGCAAATGGCTGTTCCCGCGCCACGAACTGGACCGCTGGGTGATGTCGGGACTGGCCGTTCCGCAAGGCATGACGGCCACGCCCGCCCCGCCCATTGTCGGCGGCAGCCAGGATTCGCTTCTCGAATGGGCGTTGCGCGACTCAGGCTCGGGGCTGGCCTCCCTTCCGGAGGGCAGCGAGGCCGGATTGACGCGCCTGCTGCGCGGCGAGGTGCTCGCGGCGGCGATCCATTATCACGCCGTCGATCTCGCGGATGCCAATCCGCGCGCGCTGCACCGCCTGTCAGGCCTGCACGACGGCGTGCTGATTGCCTTCGGCAAGCGTGAACAGGGGCTGCTCGTGGCACCCGGCAATCCGCGTGGACTGGCGTCGCTGGAGGATGCTCTGGCGCAGGGCGCGCGCTTTGCCATGCGCCAGACCGGCGCCGGCGCGCAGATGCTGCTCGACGTGCTGCTCGAACGGCGCGGCGTGAGGACGGCTGATGTGACGCGCCTCAAGCCGCCCTGCCTCACCGGGCCGGATCTCGCCAATGCCATTGCCCATGGCGAGGCCGATTGCGGGGTGGCGACGCGCAGCGCGGCCAAGGCGGCGCGCCTCGATTTTGTGCCCCTGCTGTTCGAACATTTCGATCTGGCGATGCGGCAGGCGGATTTTTTCCGCCCGCCGATACAGAAGCTGATGGCAACGCTGCGCGGCGAGCGCCTGCGCGCCCAGGCGCTGGACCTCACCGGCTATGATGTCAGCGCCGCCGGGCAGGTGCGCAGCGCGCTTTGAGCGTCACACTGCGGACCTACGATGCGAAAGCGTCGAGATTGCCCATCTTGCCACGCCGGAAATCATCAATGGCGGCGCGGATCTCGGCGTCCGTGTTCATGACGAAGGGACCGTAATGGGCGATCGGCTCGCCAAGCGGCGTGCCGGTCAGCACAAGCAGCTTCGCATCACGCGTGACCTTCAGGGAGATCATATCGCCCGGCGTGTCGAAGGTCAGCAGACCGGCCTGTGCGATCTCACGGCCCTCGACGCTCACCGACCCCGCAAACAGGGCGACCAGCACATTGTCTCCGGTGGCGATGGGCAGGTCGATGACGGCCCCGGCCGTCGCGCTGACATCCCAGACATGCAGCGGCGAGAAGGTCCGCGCCGGGCCTTTCGCCTCGCCAAAGGCGCCAGCAACGACGCGCAAGGTTGCGCCACCCAGATCAACGACTGGAATGTCGCCTTTCAGGATCGTCTGGTAATGGGGAGCCGCCGATTTGTCGCTGGCGGGCAGGTTCACCCACAATTGCGCCATCGAGACCTTGCCGCCACGCTTGGCCTGTTCGCGGGAATGAAATTCCTCATGCAGCAGGCCCGAGCCCGCCGTCATCCACTGCACATCGCCCGGCCCGATGGTGCCATTATTGCCGGCGCTGTCGCGATGTTCGATCTCGCCGTCATAGACGAGGGTCACCGTCTCGAATCCGCGATGCGGATGGGCGCCGACGCCGGGCGGCTTTGCGCTCGGACGGAACTCGTGCGGCGCGGCATAGTCGAGCATCAGGAACGGACTCACCGCCTGCCCGAAGGCCAGATCGGCGAACAGGGGGAAAACATGAAAGCCGTCGCCCACCCAATGCGGCTGGGGTGACGGCAGGACGGACGCAAGCTTTCGGGTCGCCATAATGTGATCCTTTCGAGAGGGCGCTGCATCAGCTGCGGCGGCGCGCGTCGCGGCTGTGGGCTCCGGCACCTGCGGCGACGAAATACAGGAAGATGAAGCAGAAGAGAATGGCGGCTTCGCCGCTGTCGGGACGGTCGCCTTGGTCATCGGGTGTGTTATCAAGCCTTCACCGGTGAAGCCAAAAAAACCGCCCGGTTCAACAGCCCGGACCGAAGCCGCGCACCGACCCTGTTGACAGGCCCCGCGCCTGCGCCTCAATGAGGCAAAGGGGGCGCGCCATGCAGGCACACGGGGTCACATTGCGCCAGGCGCTGCGCGTCTGGGCGCGCATCGCGGCCTTGTCGTTTGGCGGGCCGGCAGGACAGATCGCGGTGATGCACCGCATCCTCGTCGACGAGAGGCGCTGGATTTCCGAGACGCGCTTTCTGCATGCGCTCAATTATTGCATGCTCCTGCCCGGCCCCGAGGCGCAGCAGCTTGCGACCTATGTCGGCTGGCTGATGCATGGCGTCAAAGGCGGCTTTCTCGCTGGCGGGCTCTTCATCCTGCCCGGCGCGCTGGCCATCATGGCGCTCAGCATCATCTATGCGCTGTTTGGATCTGTCGGAATTGTCGCCGCGCTGTTCTTCGGTCTGAAAGCCGCCGTGCTCGCCATCGTTGTCGAAGCCGTGGTGCGGGTGGGGAAACGCGCGCTGAAGAACAATGTCCTGCGCGGCATCGCGGCGCTCGCCTTCGTCGCGCTCTTCGCCTTCCATATCCCCTTCCCGCTCGTGATTCTCGCTGCCGGTCTGATTGGCTTTATCGGCGGCAGGCAAGGGCACCCCGCTTTCGCCATTGGCGGCCATGGCG
>CAIWVR010000590.1 GCA_903916165.1 uncultured Hyphomicrobiales bacterium
GCCGCCAGATGGATTGCTTCGGTGCTCCGCTCCTCGCACTGACGATGCTACTTTGGAAGGAAACCCCTCCTCCGTCGCGTTTCACGCGACACCTTCTCCCGCCGCGCGGGAGAAGGACGGAGCCCCCCTACTTCTTCAAAAACGGCTTCATGCCACGGCGCGCCAGCTCGTCCGCGCGCTCGTTCAATTCATTCCCCGCATGACCCTTCACCCAGTGCCACTCGACCTCGTGGCGGGCGCGGGCCTCGTCGAGCCGCTTCCACAGCTCGATGTTCTTCACCGGCTTCTTGTCCGCCGTCGTCCATCCGCGCTTTTTCCAATTGTGGATCCACGTCATCACGCCGCCGCGCAGATATTGCGAATCGGTGTGCAGATCGACCGCGCAGGGGCGCGTGAGCGCTTCCAGGGAGGCGATGGCCGCCATCAGTTCCATGCGATTGTTGGTGGTGTCGGCGTCGCCGCCGCACAATTCCTTTTCGGTGGCGTCGAACTTCAGGATGGCGCCCCAGCCGCCGGGGCCGGGATTTCCCGAACAGGCACCGTCAGTCCAGATTTCCACGCGTTTGGTCATGCGCTCCAGCCATAATCGGCGGCGCTTCTCGCGTGCTGGTGGAAGCGCAGCTTCTTCACATATTCCATCGGATCTTTCGGGCGCACCATGGCACCGGGCGGGACGTTCAGCCAGTCGACGAGGCGCGTCAGCAGAAAGCGCAGCGCAGCCCCGCGCGCCAGCACCGGGAGCGCCGCAAGCTCTGCATCGCTGAAGCGACGCACGCGCGCATAGCCGGCCAGAAACGCCTGCCCCTTGGTGACATTGAACGACGCATCCTGCTCGAAGCACCAGGCGTTCAGGCAGATCGCGGCGTCATAGGCAAATGAATCCGTGCAGGCGAAATAGAAGTCGATCAGCCCCGACAGACGGGGGCCGAGAAAGAAGACATTGTCGGGAAACAGGTCGGCATGGATCACGCCTTCGGGCAGAGCGCGCGGCCAGCAGGCGCAGAGATGCGCGAGCTCTCCCGCGATGAGCTGTTCCAGCCCGCGGGTGATCTCGTCGGCGCGGGCGCGGGCGCCCTCAAACAGCGGTGCCCAGCCAGACAGCGACAGCGAATTGGCGCGCCGCATGGGAAAATCCCGGCCCGCCTCGTGCAGATGCGCGAGCGCCTCGCCGACCTGACCGCAATGGTCCGCGTTGGGCCTGCGTATCCACATGCCTTCCAGAAACGTCACCAGCACGGCGGGACGCCCGGCGATTCTGCCCAGGGCCACGCCGTCGCGTCCCTTGACCGGCTGCGGACAGGTGAGCCCGCGCGCGGCAAGATATTCCATCAATCCCAGAAAGAACGGCAGATCATCTTCGTTCACGCGCTTTTCGTAGAGCGTGAGGATGAAGGTGCCGCCTTCCGTGCGCAGCAGGTAATTGGAATTCTCGACGCCCTCGGCAATGCCCTTCAGCGACAGGACAGCACCGAGCTCGTAGCGGCTCAGGAACAGCGCGAGATCTTCATCCGTGACTTCGGTGTAGACGGCCATGATCCTGCCCGGCGCGAAACAGGCCGCGCTTGGCGGCCCCGAGGGCTTCGTGTTAGCGACAGGGCCGGACAACGTCAAACCAGCACCCTTGGTCGTCATTGCGAGGAGCGCAGCGACGCGGCAATCCATCTTGGGCCTCATGTGGGGCTTCTGGATTGCTTCGCTTCGCTCGCAATGACGACGCTGGAAGAAACAGGACAGCATGATCTTCGTCGCCCCTGCCTGGCTCTGGGCCGCCTTTACCGTCACCGCCGCCGCGGCGCAGACGGCGCGCAATGTCATGCAGCACGACCTGATCGCCAAGATCGGCATGGCGGGGGCCACTCATGTGCGCTTCATCTTCGCCCTGCCCTTCGCCGTGCTGTTCCTCCTTCTGGAATGGCTGGTCATCGGCATCGAGGTGCCATCCCCCTCGCAGAAGACCGTACTCTGGGCCTGCGTCGGTGCCGCCGCGCAGACGCTCGCCACCGCCCTGATGCTGGCGGCCATGCGCGACCGCTCCTTCGTGGTGTCCATTGCCTTCACCAAGACCGAGCCGATCATCATCGCGATCTTTGGCATCGCCTTCCTGCATGAGACGCCCAGCGCCGGCGTCGCACTGGCGATCCTCATCGC
>CAIWVR010000591.1 GCA_903916165.1 uncultured Hyphomicrobiales bacterium
GCATCCGCGACGTGACGCCCGACATCTGGCGCCAGGTGCTCGGCATCAACCTGATGGGCACAGTCTTCTGTTCGCAGGCCTTCGGCGCGCATATGGCGGCCAAGGGTCGCGGCGCCATCGTCAATATGGCGTCGGGCCGCGCGCTGCAGGGCACGCCGCGCGGCGCGCATTATGCAGCGTCGAAAGCGGGCATCGTCTCCTTCACGAAAAGCTTTGCGCTGGAATATGCCGAGGCTGGCCTGCGCTGCAACGCCGTCATTCCCGGCGTGACGGAAACCGCCCAGCCGCTGGCCGATTCGACACTCGACGAGCTGCGCTCGCGCGGCAAGAGGATCCCGCTCGGCCGCATCGGCCAGCCCGAAGACATTGCGAAAGTGGTGTGCTTCCTGCTGTCCGATGATGCAGCTTATATGACCGGGCAGTCGGTGCCGGTGAACGGCGGGGCGATCATGGTGCCGTGAGGGGGGATGTGTCTGACCTCTCCCATCGGGAGAGGGCGGACTCGGGGCGAAGCCCCGAGCCGGGGTGAGGGGTTACAGACTCAATGGCAACGGCCGCAACCCCTCATCAGTCTGCTCCGCAGACAGCTTCTCCCAAAGGGAGAAGCGGGCGCGACACGCGCCGGTATCACCCCATTTCGATATCCAGCCCCAGATCCAGAATCGGCGCGGAATGGGTCAGAGCGCCTGATGAAATAAGGTCGACGCCCGTCTCGGCGATCTCCTTCACGCTCGCCTTGTTGATGCCGCCCGAGGCTTCGAGCTTCACCTTGCCGGCGGCGATCTTCACCGCCTCGCGCATCTGCGCGACCGACATATTGTCAAGCAGCACAAAATCCGCGCCCTCGTCCACGACGACGCGCAGCTGGTCGAGCGTGTCGACCTCGATCTCGACCTTGACCAGATGGCCAGCCGCCGCTTTCGCCGCGCGCAAGGCCTCGCGGATGCCGCCGGCCACCGCAATGTGATTGTCCTTGATCAGCACCGCGTCATCGAGGCCGAAGCGATGGTTCATCGCGCCGCCGCAGCGCACGGCATATTTCTCGAACGCGCGCAGGCCCGGCGTTGTCTTGCGCGTGCAGCAGATTTTGGCGTTGGTGTGGGCGACCAGCGCGACGAATTCCGCCGTCATGGTGGCGATGCCCGACAGGCGGCACGCATAATTCAGCGCCACGCGCTCGGCGGTGAGAATGGCGCGCGCATGGCCGGTGATGCGGCACACCGCCGTTTTCGGGGCAACATGCGCGCCCTCTTCCACCAGAGCCTCGAATCTCAGCGACGGGTCGATCAGCCGGAACGCTGCTTCTGCCAGCGGCAGGCCCGCGATGACGCCGCCCTTGCGCGCCGCCATCACGGCGGTGGCCAGCAGATGGGCGGGAATTGTCGCATTGGTCGTGATGTCGCCAGCAAGGCCGAGATCCTCGTCGAGCGCAGCCCGCACGGCGCTTTCGAGCAGGATCGGATTGAAGAAGGCCATGGTCATGTGCGTGGGTCCCGGTGTCTCGGTTGGAAGCTTATCGCGCCAGAGCCGGCGCGAGGCAAGTTCAGGCGGTCGTCGTGCGACGCGCGCGCTTCAAGGGCGCCTTCAGGCGTTTCGATACTTCCCGCGTCGAGGGCATCCGCCTGTCCTCGCCTGCCGCCAGCGCCTCGTCGCGCGCCAGATTGTCGATTATCGCGAGCAGACCGTTACGCATGGTCGCGATCTCGCGCTCATCGAGACCGGCGACGGCGATGGCGTTGACCTCCTCGGCCAGCGGCACGAGTTTGTTGCGCAGGCTGCGGCCATGGGCGGTGAGATGAATAAACACCTGCTTGCGGTCTCCGACCTTCTGGCGCCGCTCGACATAACCGAGCTTTTCCATTGCCCGCAGCGCCGAGAAAGTCGTGGGCTCCATGACACCCGCCTGTTCGGACAAAGCGCGCTGGGTGATGCCGTCGCCATTCCAGAGAATGCGCAGAAAGGTCCAGTGGCCAAAGGACACGTCGAAGGCTGCGAGCCGCATCTGCAAGGCGCGGCCCAATCCCCGCGAAGCATCCTTGATGAGATGGGCCAGGCGATCGTCAGGCACCGCCTCACGCCAGTGATGCTGGATCTGCGCGAGCTTGCTCATGCGCCGGTCTCCGTGCCAACCTGCCGCGTCATTTCGATCTCGCGACCCTCGCGCGCCGATTGCAGCAAGGCGAGACAGACCTCCATCGTCGCCAGCGACCATTCGCCTGAATGCAGCGGGGCAACATCGTCGAACACGGCGGCCGCCAGTTCGTCGATCACTTCCGAGCGCGGCACGGCGGGCGGCGGCAGTGGCTCAAACGTCTGCGCGAGATCGCCATAGATGCGCACGCCGTCTGCAAAGGGCCGCAGGTCACCGCCCTCGCAACTGGCGATCAGCAGGCCGAATGTCTGGTGCTGGCGGGCCGGCGCCTGCGAGGCGTCCGAATAATCCGAGCCGCCGTAATTGCAGGCGTTTTTCAGCGCCGTCTCGCGGGCGATATCGCCCGACGCCGCAATCGCCGCGCGGCTGGCACCATATTTTTCGGGGTCTTTGCGCAATCCGCTTTCAGCGATCCAGCCGGTGAACTCATCCGAATCGAAATGCGCA
>CAIWVR010000592.1 GCA_903916165.1 uncultured Hyphomicrobiales bacterium
CCTCGATGCCTTGACGCATGGCGCGGCCGGCACTGGCAACCTGCTGGCGCTCGCCATCGATGCGGCGCGCGCCAAGGCCACGGTGGGCGAGATCTCGCTGGCGCTGGAAAAGGTGTTCGGGCGCCACAGTGCCAGGATCCAGACGATCAGCGGCGTCTACAAGGACGAGGCCAATCCGTCGGCCGTGGAGCGTGTGCAGCGCGTGACCAGTGCGTTTCTGGAAAACGAGGGCCGCCGTCCGCGCATCCTCATCGCCAAGGTCGGCCAGGATGGCCACGACCGCGGCCAGAAGGTGGTGTCCTCGGCCTTCGCCGATCTTGGCTTCGATGTCGACACCGGGCCGCTGTTTGCCACGCCAGACGAGGCCGCGCAGCAAGCGATCGAAAACGACGTGCATATCGTGGGCATTTCGTCGCTCGCAGCGGGGCACCTCACGCTGGTGCCTGAATTGAAAGACGCGCTGTCGAGAAAGGGCCGCGCCGATATCATGATCGTGGTCGGCGGTGTCATCCCGCCACAGGATTTCCAGGCCGTGCGCGACGCGGGCGCCAGCGCGATTTTTCCGCCGGGCACAGTGATTGCGGAAGCGGCAGAAGAGCTGATCGACGAATTGAATGCAAGGCTGGGCTATGCGCAGAAGGTGCCGGCTTAGGACGTCAAACGTCGCAGAGGCGGATGCTGAAATTCGGAATGGCCGCAAATGCGAGCGCGTCTTCCGGTTCAAGCGTAATCATGGAACCCCATGTCCCGTTGGCGGGCGAGCGATGGACATGCGTACGACGCGTTGCGACGTCAATGACCCACATTTCCTGAACGCCGTAGCGCGCATAAATCTTCGCCTTAAGCCCACGGTCGTAGGCCAATGTCGAGGCCGAAACCTCTATCGCGAGCAGCACGTCCGTTCCCTTGACACTCTCCAGCTTCATCCCGCGCTGGTAAATGGAGAGATCCGGCTCGAGAAAGGTGCGTGCTGACAGGTAGAGACTGCTCTCGATGCCGAGCCACAAATGCTCCGGCAACGCCCGCGCCAGCTTGAGGGTCAACGACGACTTAACAAGTTCATGGAAATGGCTTTTCGCCTGCATGGGGACAATCTCCCCCTCGACAAGTTCAAAATTTTCGTCTTCGGAAATAATGCCCGCCTCCTGCATGCGCAGGATCTCGTCGACCGTGAAAAGTCGGCGGTCGAAACCTTCGGCGGCGCGGGTCACAGCTGAGGGCATGGCTAATGGTCCACTTGGCAATCTGATCAGGATAGCACGCGCCCAACCGGGTGTCATGCCAGTCCGGTGGATCTGTCGCGAGAACATACAAAGGCTTAGACGCCCGTCATTGCGAAAAGCTGCAGATGGCCATCAGATCAATGCCGGCCTGACGCTCTCTGCCGCCTGCTGCAGCACCGGCAGCAGGTCGCCCGTCAGATTCTCGCGCGATACGCGGCCCGCCTGCGCGCTGACATTCATAGCCGCGATCACCTGGCCTGCCGCATTGCGCACCGGCACGGCGATCGAGCGCAGGCCGATTTCAAGCTCCTCATCGACCAGGCTGAACCCGTCTGCCCGCACGCGCGCCAGCGCCGCCATCAGCGCGTCGACATCTGTCAGCGTGTGCGCGGTCAGCTTGCGGCGGTCCATCTGCGCCAGCAGCGCGCGCGCGTCGGGTTCGGGGAGGTCGGCCAGCAGCACGCGCCCGAGCGAGGAGCACCAGGCGGGCAGGCGCGAGCCGGTCGACAGGCCCACCGACATGATGCGCCGCGTCGCAGCGCGCGCGACATAGACAATCTCGCCGCCGTCGAGGATGGCGCAGGAGGAGGATTCATTCGTCTTCTCGCTCACCGATTCCAGCGTCGGCTGGATGACGCGCGGCAGCGGCGTCGAGGAGAGATAGGCATAGCCCAGCGACAGCACGCCGGGCGTCAGCCTGAAATGCTTGCCGTCGCTCGCGACATAGCCAAGCGCCTGCAGGGTGAGCAGCGAGCGGCGGACGGTGGCGCGGGGAAGATCGGTGGTGCGGGCAATATCGGCCAGCGTCAGGGCCTCGCGGCCGGCTCCGAAGGCACGGATGACGGCCAGACCGCGCGCCAGCGCCGAAATATAGGAGGGATCCTGCGGCGTGATCGGAGCGGAAGCCTGCATATTCATCCTGTCCGCCCACTCCCCGCCGGTTTCCTCTCGAGCTGAGGTTCGCACAGGGGTAAAATGTTCGCAATACGCACAATTTGGGAGGGCTGATCGCGCGGTCTTGGCTTGCCGAGATCAGCAAGGCACGCTTAGTTCATGTTGGGGGTGGATAAGCGAGGTGAAGGCTCTGCATGGATCGTTGAGAAATGATCGTTTGCAGCCCTGCAGCCATTGTCGCGCTTCCTGCGCCCTGCCATATCCATGCGGGCTTGACTGCTGGCGCGCGTGACCTGCGGGCTTGCGGCCCGTCACATGAAATCGGACCCCGTCCAACGTGGCGGGGGTTCTCGGGAGGAATGACATGCTTCGCAGACAAATTCTGACAGGCGTCGGCGCCGCCGCCCTCGCTTTCGCCGCCCTACCCGCGCTCGCGCAGGAAACCGTCAAGGTTGGCCTCATCCTGCCGATGACGGGCCCCTCGGCCTCCACCGGCCGCCAGATCGAGGCTGGCGCACGCCTGTGGATGGCGCAGAACGGCGACACCGTCGCCGGCAAGAAGATCCAGCTCATCATCAAGGACGACACCGGTGCCGCCGACCAGACCAAGCGTCTGGCCACTGAACTCGTGGTCAACGACAAGGTCGCGGTTCTCGGCGGTTTCGGCCTGACGCCGCTGGCGCTCTCGGTCGGCCCGGTCGCCACGCAGGCGAAGGTTCCCGCCGTCATTATGGCGGCTGGCACGTCCACCATCGTTGCCACCTCGCCCTATTTTGTGCGCACCAGCTTCACCCTGCCGCAGAACACGACGCCCATGGCGCAGTGGAGCGCCGCCAACGGGATCAAAACCGTCGTGACGCTCGTCTCCGACTACGGCCCGGGGCTGGATTCCGAAAAGGCCTTCAAGGCCGAGTTCGAAGCCAAGGGCGGCAAGGTGATCGAAAGCTTGCGCGCGCCGCTCGCCAATCCGGAATTTGCGGCCTTCCTGCAGAAGGCCAAGGATCTCAAGCCCGACGCCCTCTTCCTATTTGTTCCGTCGGGACAGGGCGCGAGCCTGATGAAGCAGGTGGGTGAGCGCGAGCTCGCCAAGGCCGGCATCAAGATCATCGGCA
>CAIWVR010000593.1 GCA_903916165.1 uncultured Hyphomicrobiales bacterium
CCCAGAGCGAGCGGAATGCGGTTTGAAACGCGAAACAGATGCGTGTCGACGGCGATGGTCTCCTGACCGAACGCCATGTTGAGCACGACATTGGCAGTCTTGCGGCCCACGCCCGGCAAGGTTTCGAGCGCCGCGCGGTCTTGCGGAACCACGCTGCCATGCTTCTCGATCAGGAGCTGCGATAGGGCGTGGACATTTTTGGCCTTGTTGCGAAACAGGCCGATGGTCTTCACATAATCGCGGATCGCGTCCTCACCGAGCGCGACCATCTTTTCGGGCGTGTCGGCTGCGGCAAACAGGGCGCGGGTCGCCTTGTTGACGCCAACGTCGGTCGCCTGCGCCGAGAGCACGACGGCGACGAGCAGCGTGAACGGGTTGACATATTCCAGCTCGCCCTTGGGCTCGGGGTTTGCGGCCTGGAAGCGCGTGAAGATGTCACGCACCACAGCGGGAGCGACCGCCCTGCGCCTGACGCGCCCGGCCCGGCCCGCAGCAGGCTTGACACCGGCTGTCTTTTTCAGCGGCGGTGTCTTCGTCGCACCTTTCGAGGCGGCGGGGCGCGATGATGTGAGGGGGGGGCTCTTTTTCACGGGCATGGCTGCGTTATAATGGAGAAGAGCAGACGCGCACAACGCAAGGCTTTCCCGTGGACGATCTGGCCAGCGAAAAACGGATCTTTTCAGCACGACTGACGCCGCACAGGTCGTTGACCCACCAAAACGTCCGCCTGCTGCTCGTGGTTGTGGGTCTGGCTGGCCTGCTCACCTCCCTGCCCTTCATCGTGCTGGGTGCCTGGCCGGTGGCCGGTTTCATGGGTCTGGATATTGCGCTGATCTATATCGCCTTCCGCGCCAATTTTCGGGACGCCCGCGCCTATGAGGACGTGACCCTGACCCCGCTCGAACTGCACCTTTCCAAGGTCAGCGCCAAGGGTGCCCGCGCCGACTGGCGCTTCAACCCGAGCTGGATACGGCTGGAGAAGGAAGAAGACGAGGAATTCGGCCTGCAGCGCCTGTCCGTCGCCTCGCGCGGCGCGCTGGTGGAAATCGCCCGCTATCTGGGGCCAAACGACAAGGCGCGATTCGCCTCCGATCTGTCGCGCGCCCTGGCCGAGGCACGGCGCGGGCCGCAATATCATTAGCAGCCCAACATGGGCCCCTGCCCAAGCCGGCGAACCTTGATCGAAACGCCGGGCGTGACGGCGAGGGCGCGTCACTCATCCCCGGAGAGCTCAACGCTGCGCTGAACCACGCCCGAGAACGCCCGACCGAAACCGAAGCCTGATGGCCCGGACTTCCGCCCGGTCCAGATCCCGGCTGAGCGCGCAGCGCCCCATGCGAAGCAGTCCCCTGTCGAGGTCGGGGGGAATGCCACGCTGACCCGTGTTCCAATAGGCAAAAATGCCTTCTATGTCTTCCGTCCACAGTTCCGCGACGAAGGCATCTGCTGCCCCGTCCAGAGCCTCTTGAGCAATTCCGTCCAACACAGGCTGAAGCGGCGGCCCGTCGAGGCGATATCTCTCGCTGTCGCTGGCCTGCTCCGTAACGGCTACATCGTGAACGGACATGAACCGCCCGACGCAGGCCGGGGACCATTCCTGCACAGTGTCAGCCTCGTGGATAAGCTGAACCGACTGACTCCCGCGACTTGGATAGATTCCGACAAGATGGATCCGTACGCCATAATTTTGGGCTATCTGGACGCCTATGCGCACGTCCTCGTCCCCGGAAAGAAGCAGGGCATCACAAATCGCCTTTTGACGGGCGAGTTCGATGAGATCCGTCACAATGAGGGAATCGACACCCTTCTGCTGGCCTGCCGTGTTGATGAAACCCAGACGCACCTTGACGTCATCGAGCTGGGCAAGCCGCGCCTGTTCTGAGGATAAATGGCCTCCCGACACAGCGCCGTCGTACCAGTAGATTCGCAAGAGCGAACAGCCTTCGGCCTTGGCTATCGCGAGCGATTTGAGCTCGGCAATGATGCGCGGCTCGTCCAGGCTGATGCTGGTACGAGGTTTTTCGGAGCCGGTGAGCGCAACACTGCCCTGCGCATATAAATAACCAGCGTCGATGAAAACGGCGATTCGATTCAAAATAACCTCGACATAGCAAGGGCTCCCGCAGGAGCCCCTTTATGCCGGGACGCTCTTGAAATGACCGAGCACCCGGAATGTATCAGAATTTGATACACCGCCGGCCCCCC
>CAIWVR010000594.1 GCA_903916165.1 uncultured Hyphomicrobiales bacterium
CTCTCCATCCGCATGGGGCGTCCGCTGTTTCTCGAAGGCGAGGCCGGCGTCGGCAAGACCGAGATTGCGAAAGTTCTTGCGAAAGTGCTGGGCCGCAAGCTCATCCGCCTGCAATGCTACGAGGGACTCGACGTTTCCTCCGCCGTCTACGAATGGGATTATGCGCGCCAGATGATGGCGATCCGGCTGGCCGAGGCCGCAGGCGAGGCCGATCGCTCCCGCATCGAGCATGATGTGTTTTCCGAGCGTTATCTCATCAAGCGCCCGCTGTTGCAGGCGCTGGAGGCCTCGACCGAGGGCGCCCCCGTGCTGCTGGTCGATGAACTCGACCGCACCGACGAGGCGTTCGAGGCCTTCCTGCTGGAAATCCTCTCTGACTTTCAGGTGACGATCCCTGAACTCGGCACGATCAAGGCCGAGCAGGCCCCGATTGTCATCATCACGTCGAACCGCACCCGCGAGGTGCATGACGCGCTGAAACGGCGTTGCCTCTATCATTGGGTCGATTATCCCGATGCGCAGCGCGAACTCGACATTCTGCGCGTCAAGGCTCCCGGCGCGCCGCAGCGCCTGACGCAAGAGATCGTCGCCTTCGTGCAATCGCTTCGCAGCCGCGACCTGTTCAAACAGCCCGGCGTTGCCGAAACCATCGACTGGGCCGGCGCGCTGACCGAACTCGACGTCGTGTCGCTGGATGCGTCCATGGTGTCGGATACTTTGGGCGTGTTGCTGAAGTACCAGGACGACATTCAAAAGCTGCAGGGCGGCGATCTGCAGAAGCTGATCGATGCGGCCAAGGCAAGCCTGGGAAGCGCCAGTGCTGGTTGAGGAGACCGGCCGTCTCGCGGAAAACATCGTCCATTTTGCGCGTCTGCTGCGCGGCGCAGGCCTGCCGGTCGGGCCGGGCCATGCGATTGACGCGGTGCGGGCGGTCGAGGTCGCAGGCGTGCGCTCGCGCGAGGATTTCCGCGCGACGCTGCATGCCGTCTTCGTCAGCCGCCACGAACAGACGATCCTCTTCGATCAGGCCTTCGCTTTGTTCTGGAAAAAGCGTGGCTTCATCGAAAAGCTGATCGCGATGATGTCGCCGCTCGCCGCGCCCCAGCAGCAATCCAAGCCCAAGCCCGGTGCCACGCGGCTCGCCGAGGCGCTGGCGGGGGATCGCCCCAAACGCGAGGCAGAGCCCGAGATCGAGCGCGATGCCCGGCTCACCATGTCCGCCAACGAAGTCCTGCAGCGCAAGGATTTTGCGCAAATGACGGTGGCGGAAATCGAACAGGCCAAGCGCGTCATCGCGCGCCTGCGCCTGCCCGATGATGATATGCTGACGCGCCGCTGGTGCCACGATCCGCAGGGCAGCCGCATCGATCCGCGCCAGACCTTGCGCAAGGCGATGGCGCGCGGGGGCGACATATTGGCGCTGGAGCGGCGCGAGCGCGTGGTACGGCACCCGCCGGTGGTCGCGCTCTGCGACATTTCCGGCTCCATGAGCGATTACACGCGCATCTTCCTGCATTTCCTGCATCGGCTGACCGAGGAGCGCCGCCGCGTCGAGACGTTTTTGTTCGGCACGCGGCTCACCAATGTGACGCGCGCGTTGCGCGCGCGCGACATTGATGTGGCGCTGGCGGGCGTGTCCGAGACCGCACCCGACTGGTCGGGGGGCACGCGCATCGGAACCTCGCTGCATGAGTTTAACCGTGTCTGGTCACGCCGTGTGCTGGGGCAGGGCGCCATCGTGCTGCTGTTCACTGATGGGCTGGAGCGTGACGGTGTCGCAGACCTCGCGTTCGAGATGGAGCGCCTGCACAAATCCTGCCGCCGCCTGATCTGGTTGAACCCGTTGCTGCGCTATGATCGTTTCGAGCCGCGCGCGGCAGGCATCCGCGCCATGCTGCCGCATGTCGACGAGTTCCGCCCCGTGCATCAACTGGCGAGCCTCGAAGACCTGGCGGCTGCCCTGTCGCGACCTGCGCGCCGCCTTGAACATGATCCGCGCGCCTGGGCGAAACGGGGGTGAGGGTCTTTCTCGCAATGACGAGTCGGCCTTTGCTGCCGGGGCCTCGAAGCGCTATATTCGTTGAAACATCACGGAGGCCTCCATGCTCGCGAGCGACGATGACATTCTGGGCCAGGCGGAAGCCTGGACGAAGCAGGGCAAGGGCGTGGCTCTCGCCACCGTCATCGAAACCTGGGGCTCGGCACCGCGCCCCACCGGCAGCCATCTGGCCATCGATGCCGATGGGCATTTTCTGGGCTCCGTTTCGGGTGGCTGCGTCGAGGGCGACGTGGTCACCGAGGCGCTCGACGTGATCGCCGATGGCAAGCCGCGCGTGCTGGAGTTCGGCGTCGCCGACGAGACCGCCTGGCGGGCGGGGCTTTCCTGCGGCGGGCGCATTCGCGTCTATGTCGAGAGGATCGGCTGATGCGTCCGGATCTTCTCTCCGCTCTCAACGTGGCCCGGCGCGACCGCCGCGCCGCCGTGCTCGTGACCGAAATTCCGGGCGGCGCGCAAAGGCTCGTTACCCCCGACACGCTGGCCGCCGATCCCTTGCATGAGGCGATTGATGCGGCGCTGCGCAGCGGCAAGAGCGGACTCGTGGTGCAGGATGGCGTGTCATCCTTCCTCACGGTTCAGGTTCCCCCCGTTCGGATCGTGGTGATCGGTGCCGTTCATATTTCGCAGGCGCTGGCGCCAATGGCGAGGCTCGCCGGTTTCGACATGACCATCATCGATCCGCGCACGGCCTTTGCCACTCCGGAGCGGTTTCCCGACGTGCCCGTTGTGGCCGAATGGCCCGAAACCGTGCTGCCGCCGATGAAGATCGACCGCTATACGGCCATCGCCTGTTTCACGCATGATCCGAAGATCGACGACCCGGCGCTGGAGGAAGCCTTGCGGGCCGAATGTTTCTACGTCGGCGCGCTGGGCTCGCGGAAGACGCATGCCAAGCGGCTGGAGCGGCTCGCGGCCAAGGGGTTCACCGCCGCCGATTTTTCGCGCATTCGCGCGCCTATCGGCCTCGATATCGGTGCCGTGACGCCGTCCGAAATTGCCGTTTCGGTGTTGGGCGAAATCATCCTGGCGCTGCGTAAGAAGGCGCTTCGGGTGGAGACCGCGGCGTGAAATTCGGATCCGTTCCGCTTGATGAGTCCGAGGGCGGCATTCTTGCCCATTCCGTGCGTCACGAAAACATCGTTCTGAAGAAAGGCGTCCTGCTGACGGCCGGCCATGTTGCGAGCTTGCGGGCTGCGGGCGTCGAGACGCTCATCGTGGCGCGGCTCGACATCGGCGACGTGACGGAGGACGCGGCGGCAGCGCAAGTCGCGACTGCGATCAGCGGCGACAACATCCGCGTCGAGGATGCCTTCACGGGCCGGGCCAATCTCTATGCGACCTGCAATGGCGTGCTGGTGGCGGAAGCCTCCCTGGTTGACGCCATCAACGCGGTCGACGAGCAGATCACGCTGGCGACCTTGCCGCCCTGGCGCAGCGTCGTCGAGGGCGAGATGATCGGAACCGTCAAGGTGATCCCCTTTGCCGTTCCGGCGGGACTTGTCACGCTCGCCATTGGCGCAGCCGCCGGCGCACGCCTGTGCATCGAGCGCTATCGGCCGATGCGCATCGCAATCATCTCGACCCTGCTGCCCGGCCTGAAGCCCTCCACCATCGAAAAAACCCTGCGCGTGATGCGCGAGCGCATGGCCCCGGCGGGCGCCAGCATTGTCGCGGATGTGCGCTGCGCGCATGACACACAGGCGCTGCGCGCCTCGATCGACGGGGTCCGTGATGGCTGTGACCTGATCGTCGTCTTCGGTGCCTCGGCGATCACCGACCGGCGCGATGTCATTCCGGCGGCTTTGACGCTGGCGGGCGGGCATATCGAGCAATTCGGCATGCCGGTCGATCCTGGCAACCTGCTGCTGATTGGCGATCTCGGTGGCAAGCCGTTTCTCGGCGCGCCAGGCTGTGCACGCTCGCCGAAGGAGAATGGGTTCGACTGGGTCCTGCAGCGCATGCTCGCCGAAGTTCCCGTCAGCCGCCATGAGATCCGCCGCATGGGGGCGGGGGGATTGTTGATGGAAATTGTGTCCCGTCCGCAGCCGCGGACCGGAGGGGCACCGCATGACGACGATTAGGATCGCCGGCGTCCTGCTGGCGGCGGGGCAAGCCACGCGGTTTCGGCATGCCGCTGGCGCGGGCGGTCCTGCGACCAAACTCGTGGCCACATATCAGGGCAAGGCGCTGGTGCGCCACGTGGCCGAGGCGGGGCTTGCGGCAGGTCTGGCACCAGTTGTCGTGGTCACCGGACATGCGCGCGAGGCGGTGAGCGCAGCGCTCGACGATCTGCCGCTGGCCTTCGTGCACAATCCCGACTTTGCCACTGGCATGGCGTCGTCTCTCAAAGTCGGGCTCGCGCAGGTGCCGCCCGAGGCGGCTGGCGCGCTCGTGCTGCTGGGCGACATGCCGCTTGTCTCCTCCGGCCTGATCGCAAAACTTGTCGAGGCTTTCGCAGAACATCCGCAGGCGGTCGCTGTGCTGCCCGTTCACGAGGGCGTGCGGGGCAACCCCGTGCTGCTGTCGCGCGCGGTTTTCGCAGACATCATGCAACTCGACGGCGATGCCGGGGCAAGGCAGGTGCTGCGCGGGCGTGACGCGGATGTGATCGAGGTGCCCGTCGATCAGCGGGCGGCGCGGCTCGATGTGGATACGCCTGCAGAACTGAGAGATTTAGCACAGGACTGATGGCCTCGCTTGCGAGCCCTGTCATCACTGGCGCCTTCCTGACCATGATCGGCGCGCCGGTGTGATTCATCCATCAGGCGCTGCGTCGCGTAGATCTCCCGACATTGGAGAGACACATGGCGAAGATCCTGATTTACGGCGCGACCGGTGGCGTTGGCGAGGCGAGCGCGCGGGCGCTTCACGCGCAGGGGGCCGAGCTGCATCTCGTCGGTCGCCGGAGCGACGCTGTTGCGAGCCTGGCTGACGAGCTTGGGGCGAGCTACACCCTGGCGGATCTGGAAGATGACACAGCCTTTGCGCGCGCGGCTGAAGAAGCGGCCGCCGGGGGCGCGCTCGCCGGGCTGGTCTATGCCGTGGGAACGATCAACCTGAAGCCTTTGGCCCGGCTGTCGCGCGCGGATTTCGAGCGTGACTTTCTGGTCAATGCGGTCTGGGCGGCGCAGGCCGTGCAGGCGGCGCAGTCTGCGCTCGTCAAGCATGAAGGTGGTGCCTCCGTGGTGCTGTTTTCCTCGGTTGCAGTGGCGCAGGGCTTCACCGGTCATGCATCCATCGGCATGGCCAAGGGCGCTGTCGAGGGCTTGATGCGCTCGCTCGCCGCCGAGCTTGCTCCCAGGGTGCGGGTGAATTGCGTGGCGCCTTCGCTGACGCGCACACCGTTGGCGTCAAAGCTGCTCGCCAATCCGCAAATGGCCGATGCCATCGCCGCCATGCATCCCTTGCCGCGGCTGGGCGAACCCGACGATGTGGCCCAGGTCGTGGCCCTGCTCGCGGGGCCCCGTTCGACATGGATCACCGGGCAGGTGATCGCGGTCGATGGCGGGCGCAGCACCTTGCGCACAAAGGGCTGAGTGAAAGCCTCGCACAATGCTCCCCTGCCATGCTTGTGGACAGTGAGGGGAGCATTGCGCTCATGGTGCATTTCTTATGGGTCAATGCAGCCAAGACCTGGCTGTTGCAACAGGCTGCGGTCGATGTTGCGCTGGGTGCTTTTGGCGTTGGCCTCGCCAGCAGTTCGGTGGCTTTTGCCGCATTCATGATCTCGACCAGCAATCAGGGACCACGGATCAACGGCGTCGACAAGCTCGCGATCTTCGCGCAGCCGATTTCCGCGCCTTATACGGGCGGCTTTGTGCGCGGGTCGCGGGGACAGGAGTTCGACCCGATGCCGGTCGGTACGCAGCGCGCACGCACGCTGGCGCGCCAGCCCGCCGTCGTGGAAAAATTCGTCACGGGCTATCGGATGCGCGGCTATTCGCAGGGCGAGGCGCTTGTGCAGGGACCGGGCGGTTTCATGAATGTGAAAGTCGGCGCCGACATCGAAGGGCTGGGCCGCGTGCTCGGCATTGAGGCGCGCGGACCAAATCTCGTCGTGGTCACCACGGGCGGCGTTATTTCCGGCGACAATTGATCATTGTGCGCGCAGTGCTTCGGCGAGATCCCGGAAACCATCCGTGCTGGAGGGCGAGTGCGGCAGCTGGTTCAGCGCAGTGTAGAGTTTTGGAACCGCGAGAACCGCCTGGTCGAGCTCCGCATCCGCGCCGGCCTGATAGCCGCCCATCAACCGCAGGTCGCGCGTGTCCTCATAGCGAGCGACGAGCGTGCGCAGGCGCATCACGAGCGCGCGCTGTTCGGGCGACCAGACATGATGCGACAGGCGCGAGATAGACGCGAGAATATCGATGGCGGGATAGCGTCCCTGTTCGGCGATGGCGCGCGACAGCACGACATGGCCATCGAGCGTGCCACGAATGGAATCCGCCACCGGATCGTTGTGATCGTCGCCATCCACCAGAACTGAAAACACGCCGGTGATGGAGCCGCTGCCCTCGACGCCGGGGCCCGCGCGTTCCAGCAGTTTGGGAAGATCGCTGAACACGCTGGGCGGATAGCCGCGCGCGACGGCGGGCTCTCCCGCCGCCAGCGCGACATCGCGCGCGGCATGGGCGTAGCGTGTGAC